>JBBQPV010000134.1:0-6022 GCA_038216925.1 Bdellovibrionia bacterium | reverse complement strand
AAAGCTGGCGTATGGGAAATTTTTAGCAAAGCCGCCGTTGCGGGAATTCTTCAAAATTCATCTCAAATTGTTTCCTCTTGTCTAGGTATTAAGCCTGACCAAGCAAAACCCTCGATTTTCCCTGTGAGCGGACAAATCAATCCGTGGGAGCTTGCCTGTATGGAAAATCTCACAAAGGTGTCTACCGAAAAATTCATGGGAGAATTAAGATCCAACTATCCCGAGGCCTGTAATGTTTGGGACCTAGACGCTTGGACCACTACGTTTCTGACACAGAACGCCAGCAACATTGGGACTAACTTCGCTAACGCAAAGAACTTAAAAGCCATTACTGATATTCGGACAGCAATGGCTAACGAACTGGATCCAAAGGAAGTTTTTCTAGCCCTTAGAAATGATCCCATTGCAGAAATTAAATATAAAAAAGTCCTCAAGGATCACTTTGTAAATTACCGGAAAAAGTTTGAGGAAATCCCGGATTTTTCTGTGACCGCTGAAGAAAACAATTACTATGCGGCTTATGACTTCCAAGCCATTAAAACCACTGTGACTAATTTAGTTCTTGGCACTCTGAAAAATAATGAGGAAGTTTTAGTAAACAATTTGAGGGGCGCTTACGAAGACTGTTCAAAGGCACTCCCCGTGGACGCACCCCATGATTTTTTAACATCGGAATTTAAACCCGCGACTTCGGCCCCATTTGTCAAATGTATAAAAAAGGGTCATTTACAGAATTCTCAGAAACTCTTTTCGGAAATTTCCGGGAAAAGCGCTCCACTCTTATCTTTTTTGCAGGAGCAAGATCTAAAGTTTATAGAGTCAAAAATTGATCTAATGGTCAACCAGGATCAAAGTAAATTTGATACACAAGCTTTGGTGAGGATAAAAAAGAACGCTGCTTACTTTGATAATGCGTTTTCAAAAGTAAATATTATGGCCAGACCCTTCATCAGACGATACGAAAGTTGCCGAATAGAAATCAGGAAACTTTACTATAACGATCTTTTCAAAACTTCAACCCTTGCTACACAGTCTACTTATTCTCCCGGACTCTTATCCGACGAAACTCGATTCTGCACCGAACATGTTTCACAAAATCCACAGCATATCAAAGAAACTGAGGACTTTAGAAATCACTTAGCAAGACTTGTCTTTACTGCTGCCTATAAGAACGATCCCCTTCATTTCCCCCTAGAAGGAGGGTTTTCCAATGTCACTACGGTTAATTATAAACAAGATGAGTGCGTATTAAAAATAGGTAGACTCGTTCAATCCGACTCAAAAATTCTAAGTGAAATTTCGATGGAGGAGTTGAGACCACTGTTAACGGAAAGTATATCTGAAACATGTCTCAATGGTCGATATGCGGGCAGATTCAACTGGCGCCGTTCGCCCCGCTTTGAGAGTTTTGGCGGTGTCAGAGTTTTAGGATTTGCGGATTTTATTGCGGCGGTACCTTCTGGTGATGAAAATAAGTTTTATTTGTTTGCTCTACGACGGTACTTAGATTTTAGAACTACTGAAATTCTTAATGCTGCCCACTGATTTCCCACAACTCGGCAATATGGATTAGAAAGTCGTCGGCTAACTTCAATTGTTGTCTGACAAGTGGATCATCTTCCATAATAGAAACCGGTAGTTTGTCCTCTACTAACTTTTGGCGATAACGAATGAGAGTTGGTTTTATGCTCACTAGGTTTTCTGCAAACTCTCGATGAGACTGTTTATATTTTTGGATGATCTGGCTTTGATGCGAAAAATTCTCTGAATTCGAATTCAAAGTTAGTCCCAATTCCCGTGTCAATTCAGAGGCGTGTTCGAAAATGAATAATCGGCGATTATCTTCCTCCACCAACATTCCCGTTGATTTTGTAGTATCGGCTATTTGATTAGCCTGGGCAATTGGCGTTGTTGGAGTATCCCGTTCCTGATCAAAATCGTTCCAAACTTCAAAACCCACCAACCCCAATGCACCAGCGCCAACAGCTACAGTTACACCGCGCACGACCCTCGGTGAGATTTTTAAAAATGCAGCCACCTTTGCCAGGGCACCCAATGGTATAATGGTTAAGGCGCCTGCATAATAAAATTGCCCGAGCTTTTGAACCAACACGAGATCTCTTTTAACCGCAGGCCTAATATCAAAATCGAGCTCTCTGGAAATATCGGTCATTCCACGCCAAAATTCAGGTGAAGATAAAAGCGCTTGGGATTTTTTTTCTATGCTTAAAAAAATAAATTCTGAGTTACTCAAAGAATCAAAATCAGAAAAAAGAGCGTCTTTAAACATCATATTCCAAGCATTCACTGATTTTCTGAACCGTGAATCAGAGACGTACAAAGAAACGAGCTTCAATTGATTTTGAGGTTTATAATTTGAAGGCAGATCAAGACCGATGTGATTTTGAATTTTCACTCGGTAAGCGTAGCCCAAAACTTGGGCTATCTGATATCCTTGTTCATCAATATTTTTTACATATAGAAATTTTTTTACAAAATAAATTTCAGAGAAGTTAATTCGTTCACTTTGAGCAACTGAAGAAAATAAGCAAGTGATGAAAATCGTCAGAATTAATTTTTTACCGACGACTTTCACTCAATTCTCAAGCTTAAATGTTTGAGGAGCGGCTGACGCGGGGGCTTTGGCAGTTGGGAGCAACGACTCTCTACCTTTCACACTTAGTTGAGAGCTAATATTTTGAATTTCACTCTCAGCCAACATCAACAGTTGGTCGTAGTCTTCTTTTGTTAAAAAGGCGACCGCATGACTCTTCAATACTGCAATTATAACTCCTCCTAAAACAACGGTCTTAGTGGCGCCACGCACAACAACCTTAGTTCCCGCCCAAACACCTTTTCCAACTTTGGTGAGAGTAAAAGGTTCAGCCCGTAATGCTTTTGATGCAACGTCAGACACTCTGGAAGAAACTTGCGTTACTTTTTTAGGATCTTTCTTACTGGGCATCACTAATTTGTAGGTGCCATAGCCTGTTAGCCCAAGCACAACAGCATATGTTGCTCCTTGGGTAGCCAGTCGGGCGTTTGGATCTTCGATTCGATTCAATGCTTCCATGGAATTATGTACGCCCTTTAAGTCCATAATTAATAATGTCCAATATACAAATTCTGCCATAAGGCGAATAATGTTTGCGTCCGCTTGGTTTTCAACTTTTTGCTTGGCTTGATTTAGATAGTCGACGGCAACATCTGTGGCTTCCTGCACATTTGGCGCGGCAACTCCCGTTATTGGGAATGCCAATTGGGCGGCGATGACAATTGAAATTAAGGAATTAAAACGAATCATAAATTTCTCCATCTATCTAAATTATTAGTGTCATCGCTCTATGAGCAACGGTCATACCTGCGCCCGACCTAACCGAAAACATACCAATATCATTAAAATCAGTATGTTATGAATGACTGATAGAACAAATATGAAAAAAATCCATGTCAAAGAAAGTTGAGGTGGCGCCAAAAAGAAGCGCATCTTCACTGAGGCATTTTACCTCGGCAGATTTCGCCGTTCTCACTTAAAAACTTCCTGACCAGAACGCAAATTCCATTCAGCGGCCGATTGGACGATCCTAAAACAAATGGTTGGGATATTTTCATAAGTATTATCAAGAATGCTTTTATTAAACCTATTGCGCCAAAACTAGATAATTCTATTAAACTAAAAGACGTAAAACATTAATGTTATAAAATAAGGACGTTACACCCAGCTAACCTGAGTAGTAACGTCAGTGCTATCAATACAAATAAGCTCCCTAAAAATATTTTCCAGCCTGCGCCGAAAATCAATTTTTAAGCTTATCTTTTGATTTATCTATTGATTGATTTACTTTGTCGGACATGTTTTTCCCAACGTTGCGAGCGCCTTGTCTATATTTATTGGCAACTTCGGTCAAGTGGTCATGGGCATCGTCTTTTTTCATACCGAGCTTCTGCTGAAGAAGGCCTACTAATGCAGTGAAATTTCCTTTTGTTTTTTCTAATTCATCATCAGTCAGTTGTCCCCACTTTTTAATGAATTCTCCTTTTACTTCCTTCCACTTTCCTTTTAAATCATCTCCACTAAACATTTTTGCTCCTCGGTTAACGTTTCAAATATGAGTAGAAATCCTATGATAATTTTCTTGTTGAGTCGAGCAATCAAAAACTCCTTAGACTAAAGCCCTGCCCTTAAAACTGTCAAAATCTCCGACGATGACCAGGAGTTGTACGGCTACGCACCGTTTAATAGCGCTCTGGCCGGAGCCGTGATTGCACTTCTAATGTGTAAGGGTTTTGTTCGTCATAGAAGGGGTTTTGCGTGAAGCTGAGTTATCATACTGCATTAAAATCGTTGAAGTTTTGGACAATGGGGGCAATCGTGCGAGCTAAATATGGTATATATTCTGTCGTCTTACTATGTCTAATAATTCCATTTCAAAATTGTTCTTCCCAAAATTTAGGTAAATTGCTGGGTAAGAACGGAAGTTTTTCAAGTGGCAGCAGCGGTTTTATTTTTCCGGCAATAGACCTGAGTAAAATTCCCACTGGAAATCCTGGTGTGGATCACGATCTTCTCACGTACACGGGTAATTTTAGAAGTGCCAGTTCCGACGGCACTGGAGATTTCAGAACAGTCTGCGCATTTTCTCACATGAACTTTGATGATCCCATCGTATTTCCAGGACAGCCCGGTAGATCTCACCTGCACGCATTTTTTGGAAATACTGCAGTCAATGCTTTTTCAACAACAGATAGTATTGCAAACACCGGAAACTCTACTTGCCGCGGAGGACTTATTAACCGCAGTGCCTACTGGGCACCAGCCATGATTGACACTCGTTCAGGGGCCCCGGTAAAACCTCGGGCGGCCATAGTTTATTACAAATCAGCATCGTGGATTCATCCTTCAAGAGTTCAGACTCTCCCGCTTGGTTTACGAATGATTGCCGGTAATTCTAAAGGAAATGCTCCTGTTTATGGATCGCCAGCGGGATTTAACTGTGACGGAAATGCAGTGGGCTCTGATGCCACTTTTCCCCCAACAGCACAAAATCCAGGTCCCCATTCTGTTCCAAATTGTCCGGCGGGACATGAGCTTAGGGCTACAGTTGTTTTTCCACGATGCTGGGATGGCGTGAATTTGGATAGTCCTGATCACAAAAGTCACATGGCCTATTTGCCCAGCCCAAGCTTCAACCCTGACCCCGATTTCCCCGATCATTTTTTATGTCCACCGGACCATCCTAAAGCGTTGCCAGAAGTGGCTATCAGTGTGGTGTATGATGTCACAGAATCCGATGCGCCTAAATACTGGAGATTAGCATCAGACAATTATGATGTGAAAGAGTTGGCCGGATATTCCATGCATGCCGATTGGTTTGGCGGCTGGCGCCCCGAGATTATTCAAACTTTCACCACTAGTTGCATCAATGCCGCAAAAGATTGTGGAGCCAGTTGGCTTGGTGACGGCCGCGAGATGGACGATGTGCCACCGGTTCCGTAATCAAAGTTTAAATAAATCCAAACAAATCACCGCACCCTCTTCTTCCGGAGATGGAGTAATAATTTTAAATGCTTCTGCTAACGCTTTTGATAAAACTTCCCGGACTCGGGAGTAATCTTTCTTTGAAACCGTAAAGACTGAGGAATAATGCAGTTGAGTGTCCTCATTCTCGTCAAACGCAAGGAGTCCCCGCAAACGCCAATTCACATGATGCTTTGAAATCAACGGTGACGACTTATCTAAATGAAGTTGTGAGCGCAAAAGTTGATACTTTTGTCCTTCTTTTTTGCACAAACCCGCGTCTGTCAGAAATGCAAGTATCTCATCTATTTTAGGGAGGGGGACATTCAACTTGGCAGCTAATACGTCCCGTGTTTGAAACTCTTTAATTGAAATGAGAACGTGCACTGCTCCGTAGTGCCAACTGCTGTAATATCGAGTTTCTTGTTCTAGTTTTAATGAATCAGGCATTTTTAATCGATTTTTCAACCCAGAATACTTTTCTGTTTTTGCATCTAGAAGCCG
>JBBQPV010000133.1:0-6042 GCA_038216925.1 Bdellovibrionia bacterium | reverse complement strand
CACCGGCAGTCAAAGACCTTTGGGGTTAATGAGAAGTGACGGCCCAATCAATTTAATAAATTCAGTTGAAACAGCAATCAGTGGACCTTCTGCTGTCACTTTGTGTTTTGGAAATCAATTATTAAGCGGTGTCCGAGCAATTAAATTCTCTGCAACTGAATATGTTGCCTTTGAAAGTTTCAACGCACCACATTTAGCTACCATTGGAGTAGATTATGAGAAGCATTGGGACGAAATCCAAACTTTAACAAAGAAGCCTGCGTGGAAAAACTGTTTTAACGAAAAAGTTTTCTGTTTTAAAATATTTCCGGGAATTTCGGGCGAAATACTTCTTAATACCATCCGGGCGAAATCCTGCGACGGATTAGTTCTGGAAGCCTATGGATCTGGAAATATTCCTATTCTAGATGATTCAGTTTTAGGGATGCTCAGAACGGCAAAAAAATTATCCAAGCCCGTTATCATTGCATCACAGTGTCCCCACGGGCGAGTAGTCCTAGATAAGTATGAGGGAGGTCTCCAAGCGTTAATACTTGGAGCCATCAGCGGTGGTGACATGACGCGTGAAGCATGTGTTGTCAAACTCATGCACGGCCTTGGTATGGGGCTCAATGGAGAAATTTTAAAAAAATATTTTTTAAAGAATGTTTGCGGTGAAAGAAGTTTTTGAAGGGAGATGATCGGTGGATTTAGGGAAAGTGATTCAAGAAGTTTTAAAAAAATATAAAAATATTGCCGTGGTGGGTTTGAGTTCAGATCCTAGCAGGCCAAGTTACGGCGTTTCTAAATATATGCAGAGCCACGGATATAAAATTACTCCCGTAAGACCTGGAAAGGAGACAATACTGGGTATTGAGTCCGTGGAAAGCCTAAAAAGTCTTTCTGTACCCCCAGAAATCGTAGATGTTTTTAGGAAAAGCGAAGCTGTCCCCCAAATTGTAGAGGAAGCGATAGCCTTCAAGGCCAAAGTCCTGTGGCTGCAAGAAGGTGTTTTTCATCCTGTGGCCGAAGAAAAGGCGCGTAAAGCTGGTCTGATTGTAATTTCAGATAGATGCATCTTAAAAGAGCATGCAAAATATTTTTAAAAGCCCTAGAATAAATACTAATGAAACATCTTTTGATTCTCAGCTTGATTTTAACAAGTGGGTCTTTTTGTTTTGCTGCTGAAGGTGCCACCGCAGAGGCTCCCAAGGTTATAGCCATTCAACATCGCAACTATAGACTCACCAATGAATTAACCGGGTACATCAGTTATTTGCCGCTGGATTCTTTTACGCAGTATTTTTCCATTGGCGCCAACTTTACTCATTATTTCAACGATTATCTGGGATGGGAAATTGCTAACGTGGCCACCGCCAACAGTTCTTCCACCGGATTAAAAGACTATATTTTAAATAACTACGGCGCGTTTCCACAAGTTTACGACACCATTAATTATTACGTCACCTCTAACGCCGTCTACACTCCCCTTTACATGAAAAATCTTTTGTTTAGTAATGGCATTGGGTACGGAGACATTTCTTTTGTTGGCGGAGGCGGTTTAACAAAATTTAATGCTGCTGGAAACGTCCCCACCGCAGATCTGGGAATTATCATTCGGTACTTTGTAGGCACCCAGACTTCTTTAAAGTTTGATTTCAGAAACTTTTTTTACACTAGTACTGATCTGAAATATAACATCGGCATAACGGTGGGACTTTCTTACAACTTTGGAACTAATGAAGATCGACCGGTTACTGAGGAGATTGACGAGTGACAAAATCTCTCAGTATTTTAGCTTTTACACTGTTTTCCGCTTACGGTTTTGCGGATATTTACGACGTACCTAAAGTTGAAACGGTGGCCTTGAGAAAATATGAAGTCAGAGATGAGTTTACCATTCAAGCTGGATTTTTTCCAAAAGGTGCCTATTCAAAGTATCTTGCCGGGGGTGGCAGTTACACCCACTCCTTTAGTGACTTTACCTCTTGGGAAGTCGCTAACGGCCTCTATGCATATGAATTGGTGGCGGGATTAAAAAAGCAGCTGATTTCAGATTATTTTGCGGATCCCGCATCATTTGCCGTACTTAAATACACTGTCACTTCTAATTTAGTTTTCACTCCAATTTATACAAAAAATCTTTTATTTAACTCCTCTATTGTTTATTCCCAGTTTTCATTTGTGACTGGAGCTGGGTTTTCTGGGTTTAATATTGCGTCTATTCCGGTTATTGACGTGGGTTTAATTATGAGATTTTTTGTCTCACAAACTAAATTTCTAAAATTCGATTTTAGGTATTACAAGTATTTAACCTCCAACACCGCCATCACCGATAACTTTACCTTGATTGGCGGATTGTCTTTTAATTTGGGTGGGGACAAAAGAAAAACGGGGCTGAGTGAGTTTGATAACTAAAGTCTTTATTTTAATATTGCTAATGGGCCCGGCGGGATTTGCTGGCATACAAGCCTTTGATCCTTATGAGTATCGTCCCGTAGATAGAGAATTTTGGACAGATATGCAGTCCTCATTGAAAGAGTTAAATTACGGAAGGGTCATTCGTCTTTCTGAGAAAAAATTTAAAACGGCAAAAAAAGATTCTCTCGAATATGCTGAGGCCACCGTTACTTTAGGACAAGCGTTGTCCAGAGCCGGGATTACATTTGGGTCCACACTAGTCTTAGTTGAAGTTATAAAAAATAAATTAGGCACGCAAACGGCCATGCAAGCACTCACAGAAATCGAAGAAATATCCAAGAAGTATTCAATAGATGAGGAATTTATCTACGGTGAAGTCATCAATGATTTGGAATTTGATAGCTTGACTCCAAAACTTCAGGATTTTGTCAGTTTTCAACAAGGCATGTTCAATCTCCTCAAAGGTTATAATAAATGGAGCGACGAAGATTTTAAGAAAGTTTCTGTGGATTCTTACTGGGACTTTAAACTCAAATATCTCACCGCACTTGGTGAAGTGGCCAGGAACAGAATTGATTCAGCCGTTGAAAGATTCTCCACTCTATCCAGTAATCAACAAACTCCGGCAGACATTAAAAACGAGGCTACTCATCAGTATGGTCGTTTAATCTTTGAAAAAGGCGACTACCCTCAAGCTTATAAAATATTTAAAGGCGTGACATTGAACCCCAGAGAAAAAGGCCTGATCCTCATAGAAAGGGCTTGGGCTAAATATTATCAGAAGGATTATTCCAAGGCTTTGGGATTGTTGTCGGCGTTGGAAGCTCCCATGTTTGATACCGCCCGCTCTCCGGAACCATACATCTTGCGTATGCTTATGTTTAAAGAGCTTTGCTATTTTGAATCTGCATTTCAAGTATTGGGAAATTTTAATTTGAGATTTGGCCAATCTCTAAAAGCCATCAAGAAACGCCAAGATTTAAGAAAAGATCAGATGCTTGTTAATCTTGCCGTTCTCGATCGCCGTGTAGAAAAATGGGTAAATTATCTCAACTTATTAAAAGATGAGAAGGCTAACCTCCGAGAATATGGTTGGGACAGTTATAGTTTCTACAAAGATATGGTTAAAAAATATGATCAGAAAATAAAAGAAGTAAATGACAGGCTCAACTGGATCCTTTTAGATAAAACTCGAGAAGTGGGAAACCAACTCCTGGACTGGGATGAGCAGTTGGTGTTTTTAGATTACCAAACCAGACTTGATAGTCTCAGAGTTGTCCGCCCCGCAGGTGAAGTTAATTTTAAAGCCGAAGAAATTCCCCACATGTCCTTTGATAAAATGTACTGGGAAAGCAGCGGAGAGTTCTGGATTGATGAGTTAGAGAATTACAAGGTAGCCGTGGAGTCTAAATGTGGAGACGGGGGTAAAAAGTGAAAAACTTTGCCGTCATTTTCACTCTCATATTGATGTCACTGACCGCCAGAGCGCAGATGTCTGATGAGAAAACCATTCCACAGTTAAAAGAAGACCTGGCTAAAATCGAAAAGTCTATTGATGTCACCCGGAAAAAAATGAAAGAGATCAGGGACGTGACGTTTTTGCCAGAGCTTTACTTTGTATTAGCAGAACTTTATGTGGATAAGAGCCGCTACGTTTATACTATTGCCAGACAAGCCAATAAGGACGCGCCTCTTGAAGAAATAGATTTCTCAGAAGCCTTGAAAGCAAAAAAACAAGCTATAGAGGTTTACCAGCGGTTTACCGAGGCTTTTCCTAAAAGTGATAACTTGGATAAAGCTTATTTCTTTATGGCCCATGAACACAGGGAGACTGGTAATAACGAGGAAATGGTCAAGACCTACATTAAAATGACAAAGGAATTTCCCAAGTCTCCATTTTGGGAAGAGACTCAGCTGATTCTTGGGGACTTCTTCTTAGAAAACAAAAAAGAACCCAAAATGGCTTTAGAATTTTATCAGAAAATATTGGAACGTCCCCAAAATCCATTTATGCCCATCGCCCGGTATAAGTTGGGATGGTGCCAGATCAATTTGGAGAAATTCCACGAAGCTCTTCTCTCTTTTGAGGGCGTCATCACCATTGATTCAAAGATCCCCATGGATAAGCTGCCTGATATTTACAAAAAATCTGACGTCCGTCGGGATGCACTTATCGCTATGGTTTGGCCATACTCCGAAGAAAAAACTTATGAACCATTTAGAGCTAAGGCCCTCCCCTATTTTGAAAGTTTAGCGCCAAATAGACCTACTCTTTTGAAAGTTCTAAACAAACTCACAAAACGCCTCATGCTTAAAAACAAATTTGAAATGGTGATGCCCGTTTATTTTAGACTGATAGAAATCACAAATGATTTAGAAACCCGAGTGGAACTTTTTGACAAGTTTTACGAGGCGCTAAAAAAGTCTACCAACAAAAATTGGCTTTTGGATGAGATTCCAGAGGAATTGGTGAAAACCCTAATTAAAGCCAGATCTTCCTCAGTTTTCAGTGCAGCAGAAAAAGTAAAGATGGAAAAAAACTATGAAATTTATATTAGAGATATCACCACTAAGCTTCAACAAAAAGCAAAACGCACTGGAGCTACTGTTGACTATTTAGCCGCCATCCATGGGTACGAAGATTATCTTGTAGTGTATCCAAATACTAAATACTCAGTTTCTATCTTACAAAACGTGGCGGAAAGTTACTTTGCCATAAAAAATTATCCAAGAGCGGGATACAAGTATGAACAACTTTCTAAGAGGCTAAAAAAGACTGCTGTTAAGCCGATTTATGACTCGGCCATTCAGAGTTTTGCCCTAGCTTTAAAAACTCCGGATAAAATATCTAAGATTGAACTCACCGAATCTCGTGAAGGATTTCGAGATATTGGAACTCAGTTTATAAAGGCCTATCCCGGTGACAAAGCTAATGCGATGATCATGTTTAATATTGGCAGAACATATTATGATGAAAGAGATTTTGATAAGGCAGTTGTGAGTTTTACAAATTTTATTAACGCTAATCCTCAGCATAAAGAAGCCACCACCGCGGGCAATCTCATATTAGATTCTTATAATCAAAGAGAAGATTATGAGGGCTTGATTAAAGCCGGCAAAGCTCTCATTGCGAATAAGAAATTTACAAATCAGCAATTCAAAAACGATATTTCTGAAATCATTAAACAGGCTGAGTATCGTAAAATTCAAAATGCAGTTGGAGACCCTAGGAGCCGCGGTTACGCACAAAAGTTATTGCAGTTTGCTTCTAAATATCAGGGGTCTGCGCTGGGAGATCAAGCACTCTATGAAGCCTTCACGTCATTGAAAGCGAAAAAAGATTTTCAAGCCTATGATCCTGGGGAGCAACTTCTCATAAAGCACGGTGATTCCCGGTATGCTAAAGAAGTTGTCAGCGCCATGGGGCAAATGGCTATGAACACTGCGGACTACAGACGTGCCGCTAAATATTTTGAAATTTTTGCGAGAAAATATCCAAAAGATTCTGCAAGCATGGGGCTTCTAAAAAATGCCGCTGGCATGAGAGAATTAATGGGAGATTACAAAGAGGCCGCTGAGGACTTCAGAGATCTGGGGCAGACAGAAAATGTAGCTAAACAATTTATCTCAGCTCAAGATTGG
>JBBQPV010000132.1:0-6056 GCA_038216925.1 Bdellovibrionia bacterium | reverse complement strand
CTCAACAACAATAATTTCCTTGGCAATGGACATTTAGTTTTGAAATTGCTCAATCTGGGTCAGAGATGGCACATGTATGATCATTCCCCGCGGTCTGCTCAGTGGATCAACATCGAGGGCCAAACCACAAAAAAGGATGCGGTTACAATTTATGACTCCCAATTAAATCCTCACAAAATAAATTTTATCAAATGGGAGAAGCTTTTTACCAGAATTTCCTTACCTGCTATGGGTAAATTAGCTCAGCAAACAGCGCTTTATTATTGCCGAGAGTGGAATAGGTCTCACCCTGAAATGCAACTATGGCAAGTAAGTATCTTCAAAATGGAGAAAAACGAAACTCAACTACGGAAGACTTCCGTAGTTTCAACTCAATGCTTTTCTAAACCTTTTTAAGGGCCTGCTCTAGATCATTAATCAAATCATCAATATGCTCAACGCCAACGCTCAATCGAATAAAATTATCATGGATGCCTAACGTTTTTCGCATTTCTATTGGCACACTTGCGTGGGTCATGATGGCTGGGTGTTCAATCAGGGACTCAACGCCGCCCAAACTTTCTGCCAACGCAAAAATTTTTACGGTTTCCAGAAAACGGCGGGCCTCAGGCAGCCCACCTTTGACAAAAAAACTAATCATCCCCCCAAACCCTGACATTTGTTTTTGTGCCAGTGCATATTGCGGATGCGACCTCAATCCAGGATAAATAACTTTCTCTACTTTTGAATGTTCCTCTAAGTATTGCGCTACCCTCATCGCATTTTCTTGATGTGCTTTCATCCTGAGGGCCAATGTTTTTGTTGCCCTGAGTACCAAAAAGGCATCAAAAGTGGCCTGCTGGGTGCCCATGGAGTTTTGTAGAAAATATAATTTTTCCGCAATGTCTTTATCTGAGGTTACTGCAATTCCTCCCACAATATCGCTATGTCCATTTATGAATTTTGTGGTGGAGTGGCAAACAATGTCTATTCCAAGCTTCAGGGGCTGCTGAAAATAAGGGCTCATGAAAGTGTTGTCAACACACGTAAGAATTTTTTTAGATTTGCAGTGTTTTACAACCATTTCTATATCTATGAGCTTCAACATGGGATTGCTGGGAGTCTCAAACCACACCATTTTTGTATTAAGCTTAATGGCCTGTTTAAATTTTTCCTCATTTGTCATATCAACAAAAGTAAATTCAATTCCGTTATGACGTAATACCTTGTCGAACAGCCTGAAGGATCCACCGTAAACGTCATCACTGCATATGAGGTGATCCCCTTGCTTTAACATTTGCACAATCGTCGTAGTTGCAGCGCAACCAGATGCAAATGCTAAACCGAATTTACCCCCCTCAAGGGCCGCAACATTATTCTCTAATGCTTGACGGGTTGGATTGTGGGTTCGGCTGTATTCGTATCCCTTGTGCTTCCCCGGAGACTCTTGAACATAGGTAGAGCTCAAATAAATGGGGGTCATGATGGCGCCAGTGGCGGCATCGGGAGATTGACCTGCGTGAATGGCGAGTGTTTCAAATTTCATTATTTTAACCTTTGACCTAAATAGGAAATAAAATCGATTTTAGTTATGATTCTTAGTTTTTTATTCTGATCTTTAACAAGAGCTACAAATCCCTTAGAGAACATTTCCGATAGTTTTTTAAGATTATCGTTAAGATCAACCATCACCACTGTTCCTCTCATAAAATTGAGAATTCTGTCGGAGGGTTTCACCAATCCGCTGACCAGCGGCTGAATGAGATCCCCCTCGTCTATCACGCCGGACAATTCTCCTTCAGTGAAGACTGGCAACTGGGATACTCCATTTTTCTTCATTTTATTTATAACGTCTTCAACGCTATCTGTATGAGTGGCACTGATAACTTCACTTACCTGGGTTCCCAACATTTCCAAGAGATGCTGAACCTTATCTGTGTAAAGGGGACTATCGAGCAGACCATTTTCTCTCATCCAATTATCATTGAAGGCTTTACTCAGGTACCGGTTACCGCTATCCGGGAGAATAACAACAATATTGAGTTTTTCTTTTTGACCTTCCGCAAACTTCAGCGCGCCACAAACTGCAGACCCACAGCTTACTCCGGCAAAAATTCCCTCTTCTGTGAGTAAATCCCGACACATGAGGAATGACTCTTTGTCATTCACCTGAATAAAGTCATCAATTAGTTTAAAGTGAATGTTGTCTGGCAAGAAGTCCTCACCAATGCCCTCAATCTTATAAACTTTAGGCTGAACGTTCATCGTTCCTGTCTTAAAATAATCCGTAAGGATGGATCCAATAGGATCAACGGCAATAATTTTGATCTTCGGATTTTTTTCTTTAAGGAACTTTGCAATCCCACTCACGGTTCCGCCCGTGCCAATTCCCGCCACCACCGCATCTACTTTACCGCCGGTCTGTTCCCAAATTTCTGGGCCCGTGGTTTTATAATGGATCTCGGGATTGTCAGGATTGTTATACTGGTTGGCGTAAAAACTATTGGGGGTAATTTCCACCAGTTTTTTTGCGACGCAGTAGTAGCTACGGGGATCATCGGGCATCACAGCCGTGGGAGTGACCACAACTTTTGCCCCAAAGGCCCTAAGGGTGTTAATTTTTTCCTCGCTCATTTTGTCAGGCATGACAAAAATGCATTTATATCCTTTAACAGCGGCCGCGATCGCAAGACCCATTCCTGTATTTCCCGAGGTGGCCTCGATAATGGTCCCGCCAGGCTTTAATTTACCAGATTGCTCTGCTTTTTCTATAATGTAGGCACCAACCCGGTCTTTTATGCTGCCACCGGGATTAAAGAACTCAACTTTGGCGTAGATATTCGATTTGGTGTGACCAACTACGCGGTTTAATTTTACCAGCGGAGTATTTCCAATCATCTCGAGAATATTATTTTTAATAACGGACATCATTACTCCTCAAAATCTAAAGCTTGGTACGGATGAAGAGCCTCTAACACTCGATTGATTCTTTCCAGCGGATCTTCAGTGTAGTTCATTTCCAGAGCCATCATTTTTTTCCTAATAGTATCTTCGGCGGGATTTTCTTTCAGGAGTTCTTCCACTAACCCTTCTAGTTTTTTTACTCTGGCTTCAATGACTTCAAATTTATCTTTATCCATGGTGGCCCCCTTGCCTAGAAGGTAGTTATAGCCCGAAGATCCAGACAGTTCCAATAGAGATATTCATTTTTTAATGCGTACGTTAAGCATCCCGTTATCGAAGGCTATAAAGCTTTTACGGACTATCTGTCCCTTAAAATTGCGCCAGGCAAATCTGTGATGACCGGCGGCCACCGGCAAATTGATAAGCGGCGTAAATCCCACTGACTTTTCGTCAATGAAAACTTCTCCCCAAGGTTGAGACAAAACGGTGAGTGCGCAGGATTTCAATCGATGTCCCAATGGCACATCCCCCCCAGTAGCAACGGGAACAATGACCAAAAAGCCATATATCACCGCCAATACTGTAAAACTAAAAAATCCCGGCATAAAAGAACGAAATCGCGACACCGCGATGGTGACCGTTTCCGTTAAGCTCTTCGGGTTTTTATTTTCACAGGCAAAAACACAAGCCGCCAACCGTTCCACCACTTTTTCATCCCCAATGGAAACGGCAGGCACCTTATTGCTCCCTGATTTTTCAAAAGCGTAAGAAAAGAACTGGTTCCATTGGGGCCAATAGCTCCAGGGTTTTTCTTTCAAAAATGAATTCAGCGCGCTTCTTGTTTCTTTGTATGACTTTCCGGCGAATGGATGGCCTCCATTTAAAATTTCATAGATGATCATCCCCAGGGAAAACAAATCCGACTCTATGCTGGGGCACCTTCCGGACCACATGTCAGGACTCATATAATCTATACTGCCTTTCTGCGGTCCAAGTTCACTGACCCCACGTTTGACGGCAATGCCAAAATCCGCCAGCTTTACGTCACCTTCTTTGGAAATTAAAATATTCTTTGCGGATACGTCCCCATGGATGACGTCTGCGTGGTGAGCGGCGGCCAAAGCGCTTAAGATTTTTTTGACCAGGAACGCTGCTATGTTGAATCTTTGTTCTACCGGGATGTGCTCAATTATATTTTTTAATGTCACCCCAGGAATGTGTTCAAGTATCAGAGCAAATTTCTTTCCGCTAATTTTTTCATATCCGAAGGATCGAAGAATATTGGGGTGTTTTAATAAATTTAGCTTCTCTCCATCATTAATGAGCTCCGAGAAACAAGACTCAGTCTCATTTTTCAATATCTTTAAAATCACCTCTTGTTCTGGACAACCATCGGTGTTTCGAGAGTAAAGAAATACATCTGCCGACCCACCGGTTCCAATTTTCCTCTTGAATACGTAGGTCGAATTTGACTTAAAACTAAGCTCTATACTTCCCATTTGCTGTTAGGAGCTTTACAAAACTTAGGCCATATTTATCTTTGATCGAAAAATCGACGAACCTTCCTATGCCACCGCTCATCTGCGCCCAATGATGATTCCGCCCTCCTCATTAAGGCGGTTGCCCCAACGGGATCAGCGAGAAAATTTGCGGTAGCCGTCAAATATATTTGCTTCCAAAGGGCCCCATGACATTCTTTCCACGGCTTTTTTTCTCTAAATACGGGAGATTGGTCTAGAATCTTTCTCACAAATCGGGGTTTTTCTGCGAATTTCCGGCAGACTGTATTCATGTCGTTTATAAGGTCAGTTCGCTTGAGAGACCATAAACCCATCTCTGTTTCTCGATTCAGAAACTTTAAACACTTCAGGAAACTTTGCTCCCGCCCATTACCTGCCACTATTTCTTTGCAGCCGAGAATATCTTGCCTCTGATTTTGAATAAACAAGGCCAAACGTGGAGATTTTTTTAGAATTAGGTTTTGCTCCAGCTCTATGAACTGTCTCCGCTGATAAAGAACACCGTCTTTCATTGTCCACGCCAAGGCAGAGGACCAATATATCAACATAAAAAGGACCATCCCCATAAACTTCACAATTGGCCGGACAAAGTGAGGAGGAGAGGACCAATAATGAGAGCTAAAACAGCGGGAAGAATAAAAACCATTAATGGTACAAGTAATTTTAATGGCAACATCTGCATCTTCCTTTCAAATTTATTTTCCGCAATGGTTAAGAACTCTTCTTGTAGTTCATGCAAATGGGGGTCTATGGGCGCTCCATGAATGAGACCCTTTTCCAGCACCATAAGAAGCGTCCGCCGGGCAGAGCTGCTCACCAAAGCCGGATAAGCCAATGCGATTTCGGAAAATTTTTGACCAGCTACGATTTTTTTTAGCCATATTTTCAGGTAGCGGGGATACTCCCCTTTATAGTCCGTGAGAACTGTTTCAAGACCACTTTGAAGGGACATTCCCAACATCATTTTTAATCTTAACTGAAACACTATTTCTAATAGAATGCTCATTCACAGCTCCAAATCTTCAAATTTTCCACATTTAAATACGCACCAAATCCCCAAGAACAGAAGGCTGACACTAAAAAGGAGCAATAATCTCCCTGCGGAGGTTAATAAAACTTTCCTGAAGTCTTCATTCCACGTCCATTGTGCAAAAAGAACGATGGCATAGAGGAAAAAACTGACAATTGCCTGTGCCTTTGCTTGCAACGTCAGTGTTTTTTGTTTTGTGTGTAGTTTTTGCCGCAGTTTTTCTGTCTGACGAAAGAAATTTAGTACACGGTAAGCTAGCGAGCTATTGCTCTTGCAAAATAAAATGACTGAAGCCAGGCCATTTGTCCCATTTTTGAGAAAATTTCCGTGTTCAATAGAGATTTTTTGTATGGAATGCTCCAATGAGGCGCCAGTTTTCATGTGAAGTACGAGTTCATCAAGGAAAAATAATTCGTCTGTGCCGGAAATTTGACGTTTTTTACCTCTGAAATATAGAAATAAGACGATTTCGGCGCTCACTAGAACAAAAAGTGCCGGTTTAATCATAAAAATGGAAATCAAAATCAAAATTAAACATCCGATTCGACATTTATCTTGTCCGCAAGGTTCGCTAATCGTCCAAAAAACGAAAATCTGACTGAAAAACATGATTAAAAATGCGG
>JBBQPV010000131.1:0-6056 GCA_038216925.1 Bdellovibrionia bacterium | reverse complement strand
GTCCGCGTAAGTTCCCTTCATGTCATCAACATATTCTTCAACCAGCGGCAATTGCCAAATACGCTCACCACTTAAAGTAGAGGCTTGATTTATTTTTTTCAATAATTTGTCATCTTTGCAGAAAAATCCGGCGTACACATTTCCAAGAGCCATAACACAAGCTCCGGTCAACGTTGCAGCATCAATGATTGCGCTGGGTTCATACTTTTCGCACGCATAAGACAAAGCGTCACATAAAATGAGTCGCCCTTCCGCATCAGTATTATTCACTTCTATGGTTTTTCCGTTCATGGCGGTCACAACATCACCGGGCTTGATAGAATTTCCGCCGGGCATGTTGTCTGTGCTTGGAACTAGTGTGACTAAATTCACTTTAGCTTTCATTTTTGCCAGGGCAAGGGTGGCTCCAATGACTGCTGCCCCACCACACATATCAAATTTCATTTCTTCCATAGCGGCAGAAGGCTTGATGCTGATTCCACCGGAATCAAAGGTGAGACCTTTTCCCACAAGGATGACCGGTTTCTGGGATTTCTTTCCGCCGTTATATTCCATGATGATAAATCGAGGCTCTTCCGTACTTCCTTTATTTACCCCTAGAAATGCGCCCATCTTTAAGGCTTCTATTTGCTTTTTGCCCAGAGCCTGGAATTTTATTCCCAAACCTTTAGATGCCTCTTGTGCGCGTTCCGCTAAAACTGTGGCGGTGAGATAATTTCCCGGAGCGTTGGCAATGTCTCGAGCAAAGTTTGTGCTCTCTGCTAAGATTTCTCCCACTTTGCGACCTTGTTCAAATTTTTTCATGACGGCTTTGTCTTCAAGGAACATTGTAACTTGTACTTCTGTGGGTTTGTCTTTTTTGTCGTCTTTTTTAGATTTTAATTCGTCATATTTGTAAGAGCCCAGCAAAAACCCTTCTGCCACAGCTCTGCCGGCAAGTTCCGCATCCTTTGTGAATCTTCTGAATGATTCCAAAAGTAAAACCGCGGTGGACATTTTTTCCTTCACAAGATTTTTTGCCGCAATGGCAGATGCTATTCTTAAAGATTCCTCATTAATTTTATTTTTATCCCCTAAGCCAACGACTAAAATATTTTCGAACCCCAATAGGTCTATACTTCTGAAAAATAAAGTCTCTTTTGCGTTTCCTTTAAAGCGCCCTTGTTCAAAGGCTTTCTCGATTTTTTCTTTTACCAGTGAAAAATGTTTGTCCTTCAGGTCACAAATTACGGCCTTTTCTTGGCTGGCGGCAAAAACCACTAAACACTGGGATTGGATATGGGAAATTTTTTGAGTAGCGCTCAAGAGTTGCATTATTCCTCCGTCAAGATTCGGTCATTAATTAATGGGTAGGGGCGATTATAAGGTCGATACACGGAGAGTCAAAGAAATTCCTCTACTTAATGCGTGTCAATAAGTTTTCGACCAGGTGTCCTGCAGTGATGTAACTATTTCAAATGACTCAGCAAACTGGACTGCAAGTCGCCTTCATTTTGGTTGCCTACGTAGCCACCAGTGATATCCTTATGGAAGGAGGGTTTCCATGGCTTTAATTCCAATCGTCGTCGAGCAAACACCAAAGGGTGAACGTAGCTATGACATTTATTCCCGTCTTCTCAAGGACCGAATTATTTTTTTAGGTTCGGCCATTGATGATCAAGTTGCCAACGTGATCATCGCCCAACTTTTATTTCTTGAAATGGAAAACCCAGAGAAAGACATTCACATTTATATTAATTCTCCTGGCGGCAGTGTCACTGCGGGGCTGGGAATTTATGATATTATGCAATTTGTAAAATGTGACGTGAGAACTTACTGTACCGGAATGGCGGCCAGCATGGGATCCCTTCTCCTCATGGCAGGCACTAAAGGCAAACGCTACATTTTGCCCCATGGCCGAGTGATGATTCATCAACCCATCATCAGTGGTGGTGGAATTTCCGGTCAAGTCAGCGATATTGAAATTCACGCAAGAGAGTTCATTGACATGAAGAAGAGACTGATCAGATTGTATGAGAAGCACACTGGTCAAACGTTTGAGCGGCTTGAGAAGGATATGGATAGGGATAATTATATGTCAGCAGATGACGCTCTCAAATACGGACTCGTGGACCACATGGTGGCCCATCGTAAAGGGGTATGAATATGAAAAAAGACACGCACGGGGCGTTGAGCTGCAGTTTCTGCGGTAAAAATCAAAAAGAAGTTAAAAAGCTCATTGCGGGGCCAAACGTCTATATCTGCAACGAATGCATAGACCTCTGTAATGACATTATTCTTGAGGAAAAAGAGAGAGAAGAAATCCGTAGTGGAACTCACAAGGTTCCAAAACCGCTGGATATCAAAACATTTCTTGATGAGTATGTAATCGGTCAGGAAAAACCTAAGAAGTCTTTATCTGTAGCCGTGCACAATCATTATAAGAGAGTGAATTCTTTGTCTCATAAAGCAAAGGGCGACATTGAAATCTCCAAGAGTAATATTTTACTTATTGGGCCAACGGGCTCAGGAAAAACGTTACTCGCGCAAACCATTGCTAAGATTTTGAATGTTCCTTTTGCAATGGCAGACGCGACCGCATTGACTGAAGCAGGTTACGTAGGTGAGGACGTTGAAAATGTTGTTCTTAACCTGTTGCAAGCTGCTGATTACGACGTGGATCGCGCGCAAAGAGGCGTCATCTATATAGACGAGATTGATAAAATTTCCCGCAAATCGGAAAACCCTTCTATCACTAGAGATGTGAGTGGTGAAGGTGTTCAACAAGCGCTCTTGAAAATAATAGAAGGAACCGTTGCTAATCTTCCTCCTAAAGGTGGACGCAAACACCCTCAGCAAGAATTTATTCAGGTGGACACGACTAACATCCTGTTTATATGCGGCGGGGCTTTCGTCGGGTTAGATAAAATTGTTGAAAGCCGAGTAGAAAATAAGAGTCTAGGTATTGGAGCTGACATTAAAACTTCCAAAGAGAAGAATTTTACAAAAACTTTGGCACATATGCAGCCTGATGACTTAGTGAAGTATGGTCTCATTCCAGAATTTATTGGGCGATTACCAGTGGTTGCGGTTCTTGAAGAGCTTACTGAAACCGCACTGATTGATATTTTAGTGAAGCCTAAGAATGCGCTCACTAAGCAATACAAGCGTTTGTTTGAATATGAAAACGTCAAGCTTAGTTTTACTGAGGAAGCCTTGAAGGCCATAGCGCATCAAGCAATTCAAAGAAAGACGGGAGCGCGAGGCCTGCGTGCAATTATCGAACAATCAATGCTTGATGTAATGTACGAAATTCCTTCTAAAGCGAACGTAAAAGAATGTATCATAGACAAAGAGGTCATAACTGAAGGCAAGCAGCCGGAGATGACTTACTTCACCGAAGAGGAAATGAAAGCCTCTCTCAGTAAAAACGAGGCCGAGTCCGCCTAACAAATTCTAAGGAGGGTTATGAGTCAAAGTTCGAAAAAGGAAACAGCCACAATGAAGCTTCCTTTGTTGCCCTTACGTGATGTTATTGTTTTCCCCCACATGATGATGCCGCTTTTTGTTGGAAGAGAAAAAAGCATCAATGCTCTTGAAGAGGCAATGAACAAAAAATTAGACATTGTTCTTGCCGCACAAAAAGAAGCAAAGACAAATAATCCTGAAGCAGCCGACATTTATGAAATCGGAACATTGGGATCCATCATTCAACTCTTGAGACTTCCGGATGGAACCGTAAAGGTTTTAATTGAAGGTAAAAGAAGAGTGAGAGTAAAAGGTTATCTCCCCAATGAAAACTTCTTTATGGTGGAGTGTGAAGAGCTTCCAGAAAAAATGGAATCCAAAGTTGAAACAGAAGCCCTCATGCGCTCTGTTAAAACCACATTTGAAACATACGTAAAATTAAATAAACGTATTCCTCCAGAGATGCTCATGTCTGTGGCTAGTATTGAGCAGCCCGGCCGTCTTGCTGACACCATTGTAGCCCAACTTAATTTAAAATTAGAAGATAAGCAAAAAGCTCTTGAACTTATAGATCCAGGAAAACGTCTTGAAGAACTCCTCTCTATGATGAGCGGAGAAATTGAAATCTTGCAGGTTGAGAAAAAGATACGCTCCAGAGTTAAAAAACAAATGGAGAAATCTCAGAAGGAATATTATCTCAACGAGCAAATGCAGGCCATCCAGAAAGAACTTGGCGAGAAAGATGACTTTCAAGCTGAAATCATGGAGCTTGAGAAAACTTTTAAGACCAAGCCCTTGAGTAAAGAAGCCGCAGAGAAAATTAAGAAAGAAATCAAGAAACTTAAGATGATGTCTCCTATGTCAGCAGAAGCCACCGTTGTAAGGAATTACATTGATTGGGTACTCTGCCTACCTTGGGCAAAATATTCTCCAGACAAAACAGACATTATTGAGTCTGAAAAAATTCTAGAAGCAGATCACTATGGTCTGGAAAAAGTTAAAGAGAGAATTTTAGAATACTTGGCGGTACAAAGTTTGGTGACCTCTCAAAAAGGACCTATCCTTTGCTTGGTTGGTCCTCCTGGAGTTGGAAAAACTTCCTTGGCAAAATCTATTGCTAAAGCCATGCATAAAAACTTTGTGCGCATCAGCTTAGGCGGAGTTCGAGACGAAGCCGAAGTCCGCGGACATAGACGCACATACATTGGTGCGATGCCCGGAAAAATTATCCAAGCCATGAAAAAGGCTGACAGTGGTAATCCGGTCTTCTTATTAGATGAGATCGATAAAATGAGTACCGATTTCAGAGGAGATCCCTCCAGTGCGCTTCTGGAAGTTTTAGATCCTGAGCAAAATATTAATTTTGGCGATCACTATTTGGAAGTAGATTATGATTTAAGTAAAACTACTTTCATCGCCACCGCAAATTCTCTCCATACTATTCCTCGTCCGCTTCTGGATCGAATGGAAGTCATCGGACTTGAGGGATACACTGAGGAAGAGAAATTTCAGATCGCTAAACGTTATTTGGTACCAAAGGTAATTGAAGCCAACGGTCTTGTTCATAGAAAAGTGGAAATAGCGGAAAGCGCCATTAGAATTCTTATCAGAGGCTATACACGTGAGGCCGGCGTGAGAAGTTTAGAGCGGGAACTTTCAAATGTGTGCAGGAAAGTAGCTAGAAAACTATTAGCTAATAAAAAACTTAAGAGTTATTCCGTCACAGCTAAAGTGGTGAAAGACCTACTCGGCGGTGAGAAGTATAAACATGGAAAAATTGAAACTAAAAACGAAATTGGTCTCACCAATGGAATGGCGTGGACTGAAGTTGGCGGAGATCTGCTAGTAGTAGAGGTCAGTGTTGTCCCCGGTAAAGGAAAGTTCCAAGTGACAGGCCAACTAGGTGAAGTCATGAAAGAATCTGCCTCGGCAGCTATGAGTTATGTCAGGTCTCGAGCTCCGCTCTTTGGAATTGATAAGGAATTTCTACACAATGCGGATATTCACATTCACGTTCCTGAGGGTGCCATTCCTAAAGACGGTCCTTCCGCGGGAATCACAATGGTCACATCTATTGTCTCAGCACTGACTAAGATTCCTGTGCGTAAAGACGTGTCTATGACCGGTGAGGTGACCTTAAGAGGGCGCGTCCTCCCCATTGGCGGATTGAAGGAAAAAATGCTAGCGGCACATCGTGGTGGCATTAAAACCATCATCTGTCCTAAGGAAAATGAAAAGGACTTAAAGGATATTCCCAAGAGTATTATGAAACAGTTGCGGGTGATTCTGGTGGATCATGTGGATCAAGTGCTTGTAAATGCTTTGGATGTTAAACGTCCAGAGGATCTATTCAAGACGAAGTCTCACGGAGATGCAGAGGGGATTCGCGCTCAATATTTAGGGCATGTTCTGACCCACTGATGTTTTGAAAAAATGTTTTTAATAGTGGCATGTTTACATACATGCCATTTTTTTTTGCAATTAAATGTTGCAAGAATTCAGTTTATGTAAGAAATTGCCCTCCATAGATGGCGGGGTTGTCACAATGAGTTTACCACTAAGTTCCGAATACAATTACGAGATGGGGCGGTTGTTTTATGATCGCGCTG
>JBBQPV010000130.1:0-6119 GCA_038216925.1 Bdellovibrionia bacterium | reverse complement strand
GTGTGGTGCTCCATGATCTTGGGGTGAAGGGAATTATTTTGCCCGATGGAAAGTTTAATCACGCTCAAAGAATTGCATACACAAGTGTGATTGTCATGGGATTTGGATCACTGGTGAGTGGCCTTGCGATTTACAAACCCGTGCAGCTCAGTTGGTTAAAAAATCTATTGGGCGGGTACGAGCTTAGTCGACGGATTCACTTTTATATCACCGCTCTTTTTGTTCTATTCTTTTTGATTCATATCGCTCAGGTCCTGAAAGCTGGCTGGAATAATTTTAGGGCGATGGTCGCTGGGTATGAAATTCGATATAAAGATGAGGAAAAATAATGTTGGAAAAAGTCTACTCCGCTAAAAAATTAAAAAAAAGAACTCTGTTTAGCTTTAGTATTTTATTTCTTGGGCTGACGGGAAGTATTCTTGGTTACAATTTTGTAAAGCATCAGCAGCCTGTTGATGAAACACCAAAGTTTTTAAGATCCGTTTTAGAATTTAATGAAATGATTTGGATGAAAATATTAGATCCGGAAAAAACTGATAAAATTTGTTCCGGACCTCCGGTAAAAGGGAGTCCGTCTAGAGTGAATGGGGATGTGGGATTAGAAGACCCGTTAGATCCTAAAAATTGGAAAATGACGGTTTCAACGGTGATGAGTGAAAAGGCTCAGGACATCTTAACCGTGACTATGGATGATTTGCTGAAACTCCCTCGCACAGAAATTTTGAATCAGTTTAAATGTATTGAAGGTTGGAGTCAGGTTATGGCTTTTTCAGGTGTGAGGTTCATCGATTTTTTGGAGCGCTATCATCTTGGGACTCATTCGGGGCAATCCGTAGACTTGAAAAATCGGCCCGATGATCTTTATTCCTATGTGGGGATGGAGACTCCTGACGGTGAGTATTACGTTTCCATAGACATGAAAAGCATGCTCAGCCCGCAAACCGTCCTTGCCTATGATATGAATGGATTCCCTTTAAGTGCCCAACACGGAGCGCCCTTAAGGCTCGCCATACCCAATAAGTACGGGGTAAAAAACATCAAGCGCATTGGGAAGATTGTATTCTCAGACGTTAAACTACCAGACTACTGGGGTGAACGTGGATATGATTGGTTCATAGGTTTATAAGTCCTTTTAAGCACTTAGACGCGGTATGTGTATATCAATGTTTAGACACCTGATTGCCTTTTAGACTCCCTGACCCCCTTATGACCAACGTGGGCGCTAATAGGGTGGCGATTCTTTTGCAATTTAACATATCTGTCAGTTCAATTTTATAGGGGGTAATATGGAAGAGTTATTATACGAATTTAGACCACATATATGTTTAGCCATCGGACTCTATTCTTTACTAGGACTTCACAGTTCACAGTTTGTAGTAGGCTGCGGAGTGGTCCTCCTTTTCTGTTCAGGCTATCTTTATAATTTACGCACTACTAACAGAAATAAAAGCCAAGTTAAAAGACATCGTCGATAAAAAAAGAGAAGCAGTGTTTCTGCTTCTCTTTTTTTTCTTTCCGCATTGAATCCTATTTCTCAATAGTATGAGCAGTAGAACTTCTCATTAGTACCGTTACCACTGCGGTTTGCGGTTCACCATTTTCTTTGAAAATTCTGAATTCGTCATGACCCACCGGCGTACTTCCACGTTTTGCAAATACAGATTTAAGTTCCGCATCGTCGGTGTTGATAGTTCTTGCCAGCCAGTTTGAACGCTCGGCCATATTAAAGAGTGCAACACTGGAGATCCCCAGCGTCCCTTTTAAATAATCCTTGATGGAATCTGCTCTTTGGGCTGCAAGTTTTTTATCCGCAGATGTGAGATTGTTTTTATTATTTGAAAACAACCTATCAGACCACACGGCAACTCTGATTTGATCAATTTGTCCATGGCTGCGTGCTTGGGATACAACCTCGTCAAGTTTTGACATTGCAGTAGTTGAAAGTGTAGCGCTGCCTTCATCAAATTTAATAACACTATAGTCAGACACAATCATGTTTGAATGGGCAACTTGGTCCATAGTGTCCTCGGATTTACTCGGGTCGGTAAATTTATTTAAGCCCGAGTTATGATGATCGTCGTTAAATGACTGTGAGTCTGAGGTAGTGTGACGAACATGCTTTTTGACAGTGGTTTTATTTTGAACTGGACCATCACTGTTGGTCTGTACATCTCGAGGAACGACTTTATTCTTAAATCCTGAATTGACAGTGGCGTCATTGGCAACGGTGGTGACCGGTGGAGTTGCCGGCGCTGTGTCAGCTACGGGAACAGGTTGAGGAGCAACTTCATGTGTCGCTCTAACTGTGCGATTGGTGTTGCAACTTACTACTGCTGCCGCACAAAATAGTCCTGCTAATGCTAAGGTCATGCTTCTAAAAGTATTCATGGTGTCCTCCTATTTAAAATTAACTTCACAGTAACCAGGAAAGCATTAACCGTGCCTGGTCTTGACAGTGATTCTCTCTCAAGAAATAATTAAGATATTGAAAAGAGTTATTTGCATTTTATTATTATTGGCTACGCGCGCAATGGCCGCACAAGATTGCGTTCCGTTCAAAGTATACAAATCCGCTAAGCTTCCTGATCCTCCTATTTTTTCCACTCCCCAGCCGTTACCAAGCGAGTGGGAAGAAAATCTATTAAATGGAATTTCACTGAGCAAGGATAATCATGGATTCGCGGAAATTTATAGAACATGGAGTCGGAGCCATGTTCTTGTGGCAGAGAACAGGTATAGGATCTTAAAATGCATTTCATATTATGTGAATCTAAAAGGGTGGACTGCCATTGTTGATGGGAAGCTATCTCAAACACTTTATCCTGTTAATCCTATAATTATTTCTGGCACCGTTATCCCTGATTATCTACGGTTTGATGACACTCGTCCTGAGGCTCAAGAACTACAGAAAGAGTTGTTCCAGCGTTTTGGTGTAGTCGCTATTGACCACACCGATGAACATTCAGCGGCGGTCCTAAAAGAACTTTTGGTTCTCCTTAAAAACATTTTTCCACGTGGATTAAACGGAGTGAGAAGCTTTAAGTATTTCTATGCGTTTTCTGGCCATGATTCAGAAATTGATATCGCCGCCTATCATAGACAAATGAACGCTATCAGTATTGGCGGCGTAAAGTCCTACCAGGACGCTGTTTTGACCCCTGAGCAGAGGATAAAAGTTGATTCTGCGCTTTTGCACGAGCTCGGACATGCTTTTGTTTTTGACCAACTTGGCGCCCAGACGCTAGCGTATATTTCTAATACGTTTAGTCGGTGGCCTAAAATATCACCCTCCACATTATACGCGCCGGTTTTGTTTGAAGCCTATCCTGTAACAAAGCTAAAAAATATCGTGTCTGAGTATTCCACATCCAATATCCATGAATGGTTTGCAGATTCTTTTGCCGCAACGTTTATGATTGAATTAGGTAAAAAAAATGTGTTTGGTCCGGCATGGGTAAAGTACATGTCCGATTTTAATTCTCATTATTGGTATAATTATAACAACATCTCACAAGGCTTCCGAAAATTTATTATAAGAAAAATCTCGATCCCTCATTGAGGGATCGAGCACAATATTAAGCTTGGGCGCGACGGCGAGATCCTTGATTTTGAGTTTTCTTGTTTTTGGATGTTAACTGTTGAAGTCCACCAAGAATACTTGAAGCTTTTTTATCTTTATCAGAAAAAAAATAAACTGCTAATCCGCCAACTACTCCAATGGCTGCTAATGCACCAGCCAAGGTTTTCCAGTCGAGATCCATGTCTCGCACTTTGTTGAATAGGTCAGTGCCTTCCTTCATTAAGTCTGCAATGACGTTCTCTGGAGTTCCAAAGTTATCAGAGTTATTTGAACCATAATTTTGCTGTGCCATTTTTTCGCTCCTTCTCTAAAAGTTTAACTGCTTCTTTAATTTGCAATACCAAAGCCAATGCTTTAAGTCAGCGGCCCACGTTTTGTTCCTGTTAAAAGATGAACTAAAATAGACAAAACAAATAAGAACAGGAAGACGTAAAACAGGGTTTGAGCAATGCCTCCTGCGGTTTGGCTGATTCCGCCAAAGCCAAAGAGGCCTGCAATTAAGGAAATCACTAAAAATATAATCGACCAATATAACATCTGAACCTCCGTTTTCAGCATCACATTTGAGGCAAATCACTCCGAATTCGATGCAAATTGAGACATTGAAAAATCTTTTCGCTCTCTATGCTACAACTTGATTTTGCATCTTCTATGCCATTAGAATCGGTTCAGAATGGAAGTATTGAAAACAATAGTTAAAAACAAATTTTTTAAATCGTTGAGCGATAAAAATTCCTCAATCATAAAAGTTCCCGATCCAGTTTCTTCTGGTTTTCTTAACACACGCATCATTTCTGAATTCAGTTCTTTAGCAGTTTTCATCGTCGCGTTTTCATTTTTAGCTGCGTGGGTATTTGGGAATGCTGATGTAAAACAATTTATAAGCATGAAAATGAAACCAAACACTGCATTGTGTTTGGTTTTGATGTCTGTAGCTATAATGATATTGGTGTGGTCCAAGCGACGCAGGTTGTCTAGACCTTGGATGATCACGTCTGTAATATTAAGTGGCGTGGCGCTCCTGATCTCCGGGTTGACATTGATTGAATATATATTCGTAATAAATTTAGGAATTGATGAATTAGTCTCGAAAGATTTTACGGACCCGAGCCTCGGATTTTTACCAGGAAGAATGTCTCCTATCACTGCTTCAGCATGTTTTTTACTGAACTTGGGATTTCTTCTTTCAAAAGTTAACTATAAAATTAGAGTCAGCGTATACCAATTTATTTTGCTTATTGTAGTTGTGATGGCAACATTTGCTTTGGTTGGATATATGTTCGGCGCGGACACTTTCTATCAAGTGGGTCCTTATGTGCGCATATCGTGGCAATCGGCAAGCTGTCTTGATTTGCTTGCTTTAAGTATCTTCTGCTTATTTCCTCAAGAAGGATTTATGAAAGTCATCGCCAGCGTCCGCCCAGGTGGATATGCTGCGCGGCGGTTGATGTTGCCTGCCATGATTATTCCAGTCCTCATTGGCTACCTTTGTCTAAAAGGAGAAACGGCAGGAATGTATACGGCCATTCAAGGCATCTCGTTTTCATCTATTTCATACATCATCATTTTCGTTATTCTCAAGTATCGGATTTCAAAAGGTCTTAATCAAAGTCACTTGGGCCGATTGCAAATCAACGAGCGATTAAGAGTCGCAATGGAAGCGGCGGATGTGGGTACATGGAGAGTAGATCTAAAAACCAAAGTCAATATTCGGGATGCAAGTTTCAATAAAATATTGGGTTTGAAGCCTGAAGACTCTGCCAGTTCTGTGGACAGTTTTTTCAAACACATTCATCCAAGCGATAGGGCGAGGGTTGAGAATGCTATCTCTACTGCCATGGGGAACTTAAGTTTTTACAATGAAGAGTTTAGAGTCGTTCGTCCCGATGGCACCGTCCGATGGCTCAATGATAGGGGACAGGCTGTAGAAAGCTTTGAAGATGGGTATCAATACATGACTGGAGCCGCGGTTGACATTACAGAATTGAAACTGGCAGAGCAGGACCGAATGTCTTTGTCATTAAAAGTAGAAACCCGCGCAAAACAACTACAAAAATTGGCCAAGGCGTTTATGAATGTTGTTGCTAGTTCTAGTTTGCAGCAACTTCTACAAGTAATTAGTGATGAAGCCAGGGCGCTAATATGTGCTGACAGAGTTGTCACTAGCGTCGCGGCGGATTCAAGTTGGTTTGATGTTATTAATGTGTCTTCCTTCTCTAGTAAGATAAAAAAATGGGAAGATCTTGACGATAAAGTTAACTTTGGAAACATTTTTAATTTTGTTTGCAGGGGTAAAAAACCTGTGAGATTAGATTCTGATGAAATAGTTAAGTTCCCCTTGTGGCAAGAGTTTGCCAATGCGGAGAAGCGGTTTGTTCCAAAGATAGGGTGGTTAGCAGTCCCACTTTTGGGGGGAGAAGGAACTTGCATTGGCCTTATTCAGCTTTTTGACAAAGAGGATGGTCCGTTTACTTCAGAAGATGAATCTATTTTAGTTCAACTAGCGCAGATGGCGGCCATCGCCATCCAAAATTCCAGA
>JBBQPV010000129.1:0-6190 GCA_038216925.1 Bdellovibrionia bacterium | reverse complement strand
AAGGTACCGGGTTACTTTCCCGGAAACTCGGGTTCCCGGGAAAGTAACCCGGTACCTTTTAATGCAGATAGTGGTAAAATCAGCGGAATGCTGAGAACGATCATTTCACTTTGTATATTCTGGAATCCAATAATTGGAGTGGCGGCAAGTCTGTCCACAGCCGTATGTCCCCCTGTTGTGAATCTAGTTGCCTACCCCGATCACATGCCAAGTTTTGATCGACTTCTAATAAATGGCTACACGATCAAAATTGGACAAAAAATCACGTTTGTTGGAAAGGTGAAAGATTTTGACGGTAAAGCAGTTGATCTAGGCTCCGACGCTACTATTGTGAATTGGAATGTGCGTGAAAAAAGTGATCGCAGATACATAGGACTCATTTTTAAAAATGATTCCTCTAACGTTCACCAGGTACCAGTTGCCGAGGTTTTGAAATCCCCAGAGGTCATCGCCACATTCAATCAAAAAAAATCTCATATCAAAGAGCGGACCCATGAAACCCATGACTACATTTTTTTAGACACAATTAAAGATCCACAAACTAAAGGATTTATTAACCGAGCCTTGGTCTCTGACTCGATTATTAATTATCACGATGGCGCACATTCCGGTGGTTTTAGTATATTGAAATTTGCAAAGAATTTTAAGCTGGCGCTAAAACTCGGTTTTGAATTTGATAGTAAAAACAAAGTTATTTATTACCCAGATGAAATCGCGTTTAAAGAACGATTGACCCAAGTGTATAAAGAATGGGGAGTGACTGACGGAATCCTTTCCGCCGAAATTGACGGTGTCATTGATGCTCATATTTACGCCCGAATGATAGCCGATAAAAATTTAATTGGTCGATCTTCTAAGAATGATTATGAAACCCATTGGCATGATTTGGACAGCCACACCTTGGGTTGGCTTGCCGCTGTAGAGGTTATGCCAATTTTAAGAGGACGACTAAAATTGTTATTTGAAGCAGAAGATATAGTTAAAAAATATTTAGCCCGTCACGGCACGAATGATAACTTGCAAAGAATACTGGATGAAATTGCTGCAATGATCGATAGGGGCGAAGTCTATGATAATATTGAAATCGCCCTTCCTGGAGCAAGGGAGTTGGCGGGACTCTTGGACCCTGCACCTCAGCGGAATTTGTGGATTAAGAGAATTAAGCTAAGTCTGTTACAAGTTGGAGGCACCAGCGAACAGGATCTCAAAAATCATATCTTGGGATGGGATATGCCGAAAGTTCTCCGTGATAAACTAAATGGCTTAAATGCTTCCAAAAATAAATTGCTCGACAAAGATGTCGAGGCACTCATGGAAAAAATCATACAAAGATTTAGGTGAAGGTACCGGGTTACTTTCCCGGAAACCCGGTACCTTTTATTGACAGATGTTTACTGGGCCACTAAGTTTGACCTATGAAAAAGCTCCGAGATTTTGTCATTAAGTTTTTAGCCACTGGATGTGGCGTAGGACTTTCTACAAAAGCCCCAGGCACCCTTGGAACCTTAGTTGCGCTTCCGATTTTTTGGTATTTCACCTACCGACAAAACATTCAAACTCTTCTTTTCATTTTTTTCTTCAGCCTCGCGGCATGTCTTATCGCGGAGTTTGCGGGCCCTCTTTTAGGAGAAACCGACAGTCCCCACATCGTCATTGATGAGATCGCAGGTTTTCTGGTCACCATGGTTTGGCTTCCTCGAACATGGCAAGCTGTTCTCGGTGGGTTCTTACTATTTAGACTCTTTGATATTTGGAAGCCAGGGCCCATAGGTTATTTAGAAAAACGGATTCCAGGAGGCATAGGCGTAGTTGTGGACGATCTTTTAGCCGGAATCTTCGCTAACATTATTTTACAGATTATATATAACCAAACTAATTTGCTGGGCGCGCGGCTTCTGTGACTACCAAATCCCTCGTGAAAAAAGTGGCGACGCTCTTTGTCAAAAATAAATTAACTTTGGGACTTGCGGAAAGCTGCACTGGTGGCCAGATTTCAGTAGCAGTCACTTCTGTTTCTGGCTCTTCTCGGTATTTTCAAGGAGCCGTTGTTTGCTATGCAAACCAAACAAAGCATGGTTTATTGGCCGTGTCTCAGGGGGTATTAAATAAATATGGAGCAGTATCAAAACCTGTGGCAGTGGCCATGGCTAGAGGTGCAAAAAAAACTCTTGCCACCGATTGGGCAGTGTCCGTCACTGGCATTGCGGGTCCGGGCGGCGGATCCCGAGAAAAACCGGTGGGCCTTGTGCACTTTGCTGTAGTTGGTCCCAAGTTTGTAAGCTCCACTCATAAGATTTTTAACGGAACGAGGAATCAAATTCAAAAACATGCAGTTGAGTTCGCGCTCCAAATGTTATTAAAAAGTTTAAACCATTAATGTCTTAAGGAGGCATGCACATGGCTACACCAACAACTAATTCATCATCAGAGAGAGAAAAGGCCCTAGACCTTGCGGTCAGCGCCATTGAAAAACAATTTGGAAAAGGTTCCATCATGCGCCTGGGTGCCGATGAAACTATCTCCGGAACAGACATAGAAACCATCAGCACAGGTTCCTTAGGATTAGACATCGCTTTGGGAATTGGGGGCCTCCCTCGAGGTAGAATCGTGGAAATTTATGGACCTGAGAGTTCTGGTAAAACCACACTCACATTGCATGCCATTGCCGAAGCTCAAAAGGCCGGTGGTATTGCTGCATTTGTGGATGCTGAGCACGCACTTGATGTGACTTATGCTCGAAAGCTGGGAGTTAAGACCGATGATCTTTTGATTTCTCAACCGGACACCGGTGAGCAAGCTCTAGAGATTGTTGAAACTCTTGTTCGCTCCGGTGCTATTGACATTCTAGTCATCGATTCCGTAGCCGCTCTCACTCCCCGCGCAGAAATTGAAGGGGAAATGGGAGATTCTCATATGGGTCTTCAAGCTCGCTTGATGTCTCAGGCTTTGAGAAAATTAACGGGAACTATTTCCAGGTCTAAAACATTGGTCATTTTCATCAACCAAATCCGTATGAAAATCGGCGTGATGTTCGGAAACCCCGAGACAACGACCGGTGGAAATGCTCTGAAGTTTTATTCCAGCGTAAGAATGGATATCCGCCGCATCGGTGCCATCAAGAATGGCGATCAAGTGGTAGGAAACCGCACCGTTGTTAAAGTGGTAAAAAATAAAATGGCTCCTCCGTTTAGAAACGTGGAATTTGACATTATGTATGGTGAAGGAATCAGCCGCGAAGGCGACATTCTTGATTTGGCGTCTAACGAGAATATCGTGGATAAATCCGGAGCATGGTTCTCTTACAAAGGTGAGCGCTTGGGACAAGGCCGTGATCAAGTAAAACAAATGTTAAAAGATAATCCAAAGCTTGCGGAAGAATTACGTCAGGCTGTTTTGGCTAAACATAAACTTGGCCGAGAAAAAGCAGACGCCGCTCACGCAGCAGCGCAAAAAGCAACAGAAGCTCAAATGAAAGCGGGCGATGCTGCGGCTGCCGCCGGTAAAGATGGTGGAAAAGCCGAAGCTCCACGAGGTGCCGGAGGAAAAGGCGACGGCGTCGCCGATTCTAAGCCTGGAAAGAAACACTAAGCTTCAAAATAAAAGAACTCTAAAAGCAGCCCGGTGAAAGCCGGGCTTTTTTTGTCCGAAAAACGGATAAAAAATTCCTCATATACACGGCGTCGCCTTCCGCCCTTATTTCTTTTTTTGCATTGAAGTCTGTTTGGAGGACACAATATGACCCAATCTAAAAAAGCTTTTAAGAAGGAATGCGCACGAAAAGACCGAATCGTCCACCTCTTTGAGAACTTGGAAAATGAGGAAACAAGCTCTAGAAAGTATGAACAATATTTTGAAGGCGTAGCCGTAGTAAAAAAAGTTTATGAAAAGGAAATTTTATTATGTCTAGAAAATGGGACAGAAATTGGAAAACTCGATACTAATTCAGACATTTCTAAGGTTCTTAGAGTGGGAGACTTCTTAGGATTATCCATGGGTCGATGTGGCTTTAGGTGGAAAATAATTTTTCTGTCCATCATCGCAAGTCCCATGAATTCTCCAAACAGTGAGAGCTTTATCACCGTCCGTAGACCCACTATGCCAAAGGATTTACAGCACTGAGGTTATGACGCGTCGTTTCTTCTCCGGAGAAGAAACATTGCGGCATAAAAACCTTGAATTACCAGAGATGTGAGTCTTAAGATCTGCCCATAACTCTCACTAAGGCGGCATTCCATGTTTCAGAAATTCGCTACAATTGTTCTACTTTCATTTTTCTTTGCTGCAACCTTGGCTTACGGGGACACTACTTTACCCATTCAAATTACAAACCGTACATACACAAGTTATCCATTCGGATTTTCCGTTGACAAAGTTTCCGTAAAATCCTTTGAACACGATGTCGCTGCTGAGGGATTGGGAACGGGTTCCAAGGTGATTTTACACATTGAAGGTCAACTGAAACAAAATTACTGTGGTCAAAAATCGGTTATTTTTCAAATTAACCGCACTAACGTTACTGGATCAGATACAGGCATCCAAGAATTCTATGACGTGATGTTAACCACTTTAGATCCTCAAATGGCCACTGCTTTTAATGACATGGATTGCCTGATGCTGGCGGAAGGCGCTAAGACTCCCTTTGAAGCCGATATGGCCATCTTGCCCATAGCTTGGGGACGAAACTACAAAGAACTAAGCTGGAAATACCGCTTCATTTCCGCAGTCAAAGATTTTGAGCTCCCCACAAATGTAACTTCTGTCCTCACTGTCACGCTGACAAAAAAAGGGTGGGAAGTAAAACTTGACCAAATCTCGTCTTCTTTTACTCCAAAATTAAACTAGTGACGGAATACCGGCGCCCGAGAGGCAAACCTTACAAGAAACCCGAAAAATATCTGGTCGATGCAAAATCTTTAAAAAATAAAATTCTGCGTCTTCTCACTAAACGCGATCATTCTGCCAAAGAAATGAAAACTAAACTCAAACGCTATTACGAATTTTCAGATGAAGATTTCACCAGCGCCTTAGCCTATGTGAAAGAACTGGGCTATTTACCCGATGAAGCTAAGATGGCGCAAAGTCTCATCAACAAGTGGCGCCGGGAAGGTCGAGGCAAGAATTACGTCTCCATGAAATTGAAAACCAGAGGAATCGAAATTGGCACCCTTGATTCGGTAGTCCTCAAAGATGATGAAAACGAAATCGCCTCCGCACGATATTTTCTTGAAAAGAAGTTGAGAGGACAAGATCTTAAAGAACTGGATTTTAAAGAAAAACAGAAGCTTATGCGGCAAATGACTTCCCGTGGATTTTCCGTATCGGTTGTGAGAGACTTGATAAAATGAAAGCCGCAGAGGTCAGAAAAAGATTTTTAGAATATTTTGAACGCCATCAACATCAACTGGTGCCAAGCTCTAGACTCGTCCCAGAGGATGATCCTTCAATTTTATTTACAAATTCAGGGATGGTGCAGTTTAAAAATGTATTCCTTGGTTACGATAAACGTCCTTATAAAAGAGCTACTTCTTCACAAAAATGCCTCAGGGCCGGTGGAAAACATAATGATCTAGATAACGTAGGTCACACCGCCCGACACCACACGTTTTTTGAAATGTTGGGAAACTTTTCTTTCGGAGATTATTTCAAAAAAGAAGCAATTAGATTTGCTTGGGATTTCCTCACCAGTGATTTAAAAATTTCTAAAGACAAACTCTACGTCACAGTATTCAGAGAAGATGATGAAGCTTTCGAGATTTGGAATAAGCAAGAAAACATTCCCAAGGAAAAAATTTCTAGATTCGACGAGAAAGATAATTTCTGGCAAATGGCTGAGACCGGACCCTGTGGCCCCTGCAGCGAAATTTTTTATGATCATGGTCCTCAAGCAAATTGTCCGGATCCTGCAAAGTGCAAAGTAGGCTGTAGTTGTGACCGATTTGTTGAAATATGGAATTTAGTTTTCATGCAATACAACAAAGATGAAGCTGGAAAATTGCATCCTCTTCCTAAGCCCTCGGTAGACACGGGCTCGGGTTTGGAAAGAGTTGCCGCAGTCATGCAAGGTGTTGCTAGTAACTATGATACAGATTTATTCAAAGATCTGTTCAAAGCCATGGAACAAGCTTCCGGAAAAAAATATAATCCTCGCGATGACGCCAATGAAGAAACCAATACCGCTATGAAAGTCATG
>JBBQPV010000128.1:0-6208 GCA_038216925.1 Bdellovibrionia bacterium | reverse complement strand
GTGGGCGACGTTTGGGAAATCCTTACGTAAAGGATACGCCGTATCCGCAGCTTTGACTGGATTGGATAAAAGCATAGGTAAAGTGATTACAAATCCAAGTATGTGAGCGCGCATTATTTTCTCCCTTGAGACTGGTGTATCATTATTCTTTTTGTTATCTGAAAAATAGGCAAGTATTTAATGTCTTACCTTTCGTCGCATTGTAATGATATGTATGGTGACTAATAAATCTTGATGAACCGTCAACGGGGGAGCTAAATGCATAAGGGCAGGGTTGAGGCTTTCAGTGATGGCGTGATGGCCATTCTTATCACAATTATGGTATTAGAGTTCAAAGTCCCTCACGGTGGAGATTTAGTGAATCTTCGACCTCTACTTCCGACCTTCATTTGTTATGCGCTGAGTTTTATTTTCATTGGAATTTATTGGAATAATCATCATCACATGTTTCAGGCTGTGCAAAGAGTCGACGGAAAGATTCTCTGGGCTAATTCTCACCTTCTTTTCTGGCTATCACTCATACCGTTCTCTACCGCTTGGATGGGAGAAAATAATTTTTCCCTGTGGCCAGTTGTTCTCTACGGTGTTGTCCTATTATTGAGCGGAACAGCTTATTATGTTCTTTCTCAACTTCTGATTTCCATTCAAGAGAAAAACTCACCTCTGGTGTCTGCCATTGGAAGTGACAGGAAGGGTAAAATATCCGTGGGGATATATATTTTGGCCATCGCATTAGCTTTTGTTAATCCAGTTCTTTCGTATCTTTGCTACATAGCTGTGGCTGCGATGTGGCTATTTCCAGATCGACGCATTGAAAAAATTATTGGAAACGCGTCAAGGTTGTAGAGTTCTCACAAGTTTTGAAACATCAAAACCCTGTTGAGCAGCCCTTGAGACAATTTCTTGATAGGTATTTTCATCCATGCGGGGTGTACGGCTTAAAATCCATAGGTATTTCCGGTTTGGATTTGCCGTAACAGCATACTCATAGTTTTTACCTAAATCGATAATCCAATAATTGGCGTATATGGGTCCAAAAAAACTCACTTTTAGCTTTGCATTATTATTGTTGGCAACCACTGCCACGCCCCGCGCCTCGCTTAATTTTCCGTCTAGGGATTTTTTGTTACAAATATTATGTACATCAATCTTGCCGTCGGCACGCAGCGCATAGTTTGCATTAGTTCCCGTGCAGTTCCGCTCAAAAAAATAAGGGATGACTGCGATCTCGTACCACTTTCCTAAAAACTTTGTGAGATCCACTGAAGGAACTGTTTGTACGTTTGTGGTCGAGGCATTTGCTCTGTGAGCCACTAAACCTAAAGCCATAATAGCCAGTGCGATGACAATTTTCATTGGTCTTCCCCATTTTGATGTTCGGTGAATATTGGGACATAAGAAGTGGAGGAATGCAATTGTTATGAAAAGACTTTAGTCCAAAATCAGGGGTATCAAAAGATTGGCCCTGTTTAAACACCAACTTAGGATAAAATTAAAGCTGAAATGGAGGATTCACGGATGAATCTAAAATTACGCGCTTTTCTTGTTATATGTCTTTCTGTTCTCAGTGTTTCGGCTTTGGGTCAAACTGTCCCTGTCTGGAGTAGTGAGCAAAAAGTAGTAGTGGTGGTTTTAGAAAATGCAGGTTACCAGGAAGCGTTGGCTCAACCTTTTCTTAAAAAATTAGCCAGTAGTGGAGTTTTATTTTCAAATTTTAGGGCGGTAAGTCATCCTTCCCAGCCCAACTACATTGCCATGGTCGCTGGAGATACATTGAATGCCTTAGGGGACGGGCGATATAACTTTAGCGATTCTAATATAGCGGACCTTCTGGAATCCCGAGGAAAGTCGTGGAAAGTTTATGCAGAGCGGTTTCCTGGAAATTGTTTTACCGGTGGCAGTAAGGGAAAATATGCACGTAAGCATAATCCTTTAATCAGCTTCGAAAGTATTCATAATAACCCAAGACGTTGCGCCAATATCACAGACACTCGGTCTTTTGTTTCAGATTTTAAAGGAGGGCGCCTCGCCAATTACAACATGTATATTCCAGATCAGGACAATGATGGTCATGACACAAATGTGGAATTTGCCGATAAATATATGGCGCAGACATTTGGTCCCCTCCTTTCAGACGTAAACGCAATGAAGGATGTTCTATTTATAGTTTATTTTGATGAAGATGAGCATTTCTTCTTTGGCCAAAACCAAATTTACTCCGTAATGTACGGACCCCATGTAAAACCTGGAGTGGTGGACGGCGCTCCGCACGATCATTACAGCATGCTGCGCACTATAGAAGATGGATTCCAAATAGGAAGTTTCTGGAAAAATGATTATATTGCTGCACCATTGGTAGGTTTCTGGCAATAATTCGTGAATGAATGATTCTCTTGTATGGTTCCGTCGGGACTTAAGACTGACGGACAACGCTGTATTAGCTCAGGCTTGTGAATATTCCGCAAAAGTGTCTTGCGTGTTTGTTTTTGATACGGAAATTCTTTCTCAACTAAAAGATAAATGCGACAAGCGAGTAAATTTTATTTTTGAAAGTGTCCTTGAACTACAATTAAAACTACGCCGTAAAAAAAGTGATTTGATCATTCTTATTGGAAACCCTGCGGAAGAAATTCCGAAACTTGCTGCTAAACTGGGAGTTAAGACGGTGTACGCGGGCCGCGACTATGAATCATACGCTAAACTAAGAGACCAGAAAGTGTCTTCTAAGCTAAAAAAATCCTCCATTGAATTTGTCACGTTGAAAGACCAAGTCATCTTTGAAGGGTCTGAAGTCAGGACTGCAGCGGATTCTCCGTACAAGGTGTTTACGCCTTATAAAAATACTTGGCTAAAAAAAATGAGAAACTCAGATGTTGATGAGTTCACCGGAGATCTCTCAAGATTAATTAAAATTCAGAAGCCTGCAGAGGGGATAAATAAAATTTCTCAAATTGGCTTTTCCAAAATAGATATTTTATTTGCAGCAGGTGAAGATGCGGCTCAAAAAAAACTAAAAGAATTTTCTAAAAAACTGAAAAATTATAAATTATCTAGAAATATCCCGTCCCTTGCCGGCACTTCAGAACTTTCTGTGCATTTTAGGTTTGGAACGTTATCAATAAGGCAAGCTGTGAGAATGTGCCGTGAGAATCCTTCAGAAGGTTCGGATACTTGGCTTAGTGAATTAATTTGGAGGGATTTTTATCAAAGTATTTTAGATGTTTTCCCTCACGTTGAAACTGAGAGTTTTAAACCGGAGTATAGAAATATAGATTGGCCAGGGAGGGAGCAAGATTTCCAAGCGTGGAAGGATGGACAAACAGGGGTGCCTATTATTGATGCGGCAATGAGACACTTTTCTAACACAGGTTGGATGCACAATAGACTCAGGATGATTGTGGCTAGTTTTTTAGTAAAAGACCTGCTGATAGATTGGCGTAGGGGAGAGAAGTACTTTGCAGCTAAACTTTTAGACTATGATTTGGCTTCAAATAATGGGGGCTGGCAATGGTGCGCCAGTACGGGATGTGACGCGCAACCTTACTTTAGAATTTTCAACCCCTATTCTCAGTCTGAAAAATTTGACTCCAATGGCGAATTTATAAGAAAGCACTGCACTGAGCTTTCCAATTACTCCGACAGCCTTATTCATGCACCTCATACGGCTTCTCTAGAACAACAAAAAGAAGCAGGATGTGTCATGGGAAAAGATTATCCCGCGCCCATAGTGAATCATGATTTACAAAGAAAAATAGCTCTGAATTTATTTAGGAAGAACTCGTCTTAAAGTATTTCGATCGGTGTGATGAAAAGGTTCTTTTTGCCCAGGAATTTTTATGACAGTATCTTGATCGTAGCTGAAGCTATCTTTATCATTCATTTTAAAGGCCATTTCATAGGATAAAATTTTGAATTCTCTGTCCAGAAAAGGATTTACACATACTCCAAAGGTACAAGAGCCGCTTTCTGATCTCAGGCGAAATTCCTTTGCAGTCCTTTCTGCCTTACCACCGGCAATTAGTGCAATTCCCCGGGGTATTAGGAAACTTCTCATGACTTCTTTTGTAGCCGGCTCCCAACTCCAATAACCTAACTCTTCATGAAAAGGATTTTCTTCACCCAATCTTGTGGCCTTGGTGGAGTAGCGAAGGACGTGCAGATTTTGTTCGTGATTTTGGATTGGCCCCAGTTGTTCAAAGGTGATGCGTTCATGATACTTATTATTTTCCAATCCCCGATCATCCGCAGGCGCAATGTCATCGCCTTTATCGCCTTCCCAAATTCCAATGAGATCTGCCAGAGGACCAAGTTGTTCAAGTAGTTCAGGTGTTGCCATGACGGAAAAATAACTGGTTAAGGCGAAAAAGTAAAGCGTGCGAGCGGGTAAAAATTTTGGGCTTATTGAAAAAATAATAATTTTCCCTCATGAATTTCTGATGACGAAGACTCACGGGCTTCTGCTGCGGCATCTTTTTTGCTCTATTGCCCGGGAAATAACTAATTAAAGGGCGCTATTATGAAAAATCTTATCCTCTTGGTTGTGGTTCTTGCTTCTTCAACTACGTTTGCGGCGGATCAAAAAGGTAAAGGGTGTAATGAGAAAGTAGATGCCCTCACCAATCCAGCTGTGAAGTCACCTACGGCACAACCCGCCAAAGTGGCAGATCAGAAAAAAGAGTCCAAACCTATACCGCGCGCCCCAGCTCCCGCAATGACTGCACAACAAGCGACTATTTTATTGACCAAATGGACGGCAGCGGTTGGAAGTTATTCCCAAGCCTTGGGAGCGCAACTCAGGTCATTGAATATTCCGTTATCCGCAGCAATGGTGGTGAAATCATTGGATCTGCAAACATTCATCGCACAGGAAACCCATGTTACCGGTCTAATTGCGCAGAAAATAGCAGCGCAGCCGGCTTTAAAAGCCGTTTTTATAAACGACGGATTTGAGAGTCGCCTTCAGACTGACATTTCACTTTTAGTAAAAGCTTTGAAATATGGAATCGTCAGTCCATTAAGGCAGGCTCAAGATTTACGAGTTCAGTTAAGAAAAATCAGTGCTGCCGTCAAAGCAGTAAAGCTTAACGGACAGGCCGTGGGAAAATTAAATACCAAACAAATTGAAAGTGTAGTCAACGGGGCATTGAGTAGATCTGACATGAGATTAGCGGTAGCAAACATTTCCGTTCTAATCAGAGCTAATCAGAGTAATAAACCAGCTCTTGCTCAAGCTCTGAAGATTTCGCCAGATTTTAAACGACTTTTAGGATTTTTATACCCCATGTCTTCGGAGCCAGTCATTGTTGTGGATCCCTCCATGTGGGTAGATGACCCTTTTATAATTCCAGTTTTTGAAGATCCCACATTAGATCCATCATTTGAGATCCCATCGGATCCCATCACTCCAGTCGATCCTGATCCAGTCATAGATCCTACTCAGCCCGATGAACCACCAGTGCCTCCGGTTGATCCTACACAACCCGATGATCCGCCCACGCCTCCGGCTCCTCCGGTAGTTGATCCTACCCAACCCGACGATCCGCCCACGCCTCCGGCTCCTCCCGTGGTGGAGCCGACTCAACCCGACGATCCACCAGCGCCTCCTGTGGTGGAGCCGACTCAACCCGACGATCCACCAGCGCCTCCGCCAGCTGATGATCCCGCGCCGTCTCCAGCTCCCGCTGAAGACCCAGCACCTTGACCTCTTCACCGGTGGAAATAAAATATCCAGAGGAAAAGTACTTCGGGAGTTTTCACCGCTGCCTAAATGAGGTCGCACAGGAAAAGATTTATTTAGAAATGGTGGAAGCGCCTCCGGAAGATAAAGTAAAAGCCTTTCAGCGCAGTCTAGTGGAAAAAAATGGACCTGTTTATTATGCCGTTCAAGAAGACAAAGTTTTTGGCTGGTGTGATATTTTTCCAAATGAAGATCCCCGGCAGAGTCATCGAGGAAATTTAGGCATGGGTATTCTGAAAGAATTTCGTGGCATGGGGATCGGCGCAAAACTAATGGACGCGGTGATTAATCACAGAAATAAATGTGGTTTAGAAAAAATTGAACTGACAGTTTATCACTCAAACTTAGCCGCCATCGCGCTGTACAAAAAATTTGGGTTTGAACAAGAGGGGCTAATTAAAAAGTACCGAAAACTGGACGGTCTCTATGTTGACGCCATCTTGATGAGTAAATTTATATCAGATTAAATTG
>JBBQPV010000127.1:0-6239 GCA_038216925.1 Bdellovibrionia bacterium | reverse complement strand
ATTTCACACCAATGGGGCCCATGCCCGGTCCACCACCACCGTGGGGAATACAGAAAGTTTTATGTAAATTCAAATGACAAACATCTGGACCAAATTCTCCGGGCCGGCATAAACCTACTTGCGCATTCATGTTAGCGCCGTCCATGTAAACTTGGCCGCCGTACTTATGAATGATCTGGCAAATTTCCTCTATCTCTTCTTCAAAAACACCGTGAGTTGAAGGATACGTCACCATCAAAGCGCCCAAGTTTGCAGCATGCGTTTCAGCCTTTTTTCTTAAATCATCAAGACTGACATTACCGTTTGCATCGCATTCCACAGGAATGACTTTCATATTGGCCATGGTTGCAGTTGCGGGATTAGTTCCATGGGCGGAGGTGGGAATGAGACAAACATCGCGGTTCAAGTCTCCCCTACTTTTATGAAAAGCACGGATAACTAAGAGACCAGCATATTCACCTTGAGATCCTGCATTGGGTTGAAGGGATATCCCATCAAAGCCCGTGATTTCCGCTAGCCAATTTTCAAGACGCTCAATGAGTATTCTATAACCTTCCGCCTGCTCTTGGGGAGCAAATGGATGAATATTTCCAAACTCGGGCCAGGTCACTGGCAGCATTTCCGCCGTGGCATTGAGTTTCATGGTGCATGAGCCTAAAGGAATCATCGAAGTTGTCAAAGAAAGATCTTTATTTTGAAGCTTATGCATATATCTCAGCATTTGAGTTTCAGAATGATGAGAATTAAAAACCGGATGAGTCATGAATTCAGATTTGCGACCAAGATCTGCCGGAATGGCTTTGGCTTTTATGACTAATTCTATTTTTTTCTTTTTGAAATTAAAAAATTCTACCAGCTTACCAATATCAGAAAAGTTTTTAGTCTCATCAAAGGCGACGCTAATCTTATTATCGTCGATAACTCTAAGATTCATCCCTGACTTATAAGCGGCTTCCATGACTGACGGAGTGTCACCAGGATTTACCATGACAGTTACTGTATCAAAAAATTCTGGAGCGATGAGTTCATACCCCAGCTCCTTAACACCTTCAGCAAATGTAGCCGCAAGGCTATGAACATTTTCTGCGATATCTTTTAAGCCTTTGGGTCCGTGGTAAACGCCGTACATAGATGCCATGACGGCAAGAAGAACTTGTGCCGTACAAATATTGCTGGTGGCTTTGCCGCGCCTGATATGTTGTTCCCGGGTTTGAAGTGCTAGACGTAGCGCAGGGGCACCGGTTGCATCAATAGACACGCCCACAATTCGGCCGGGAATCTGCCGCTTATACTCATCTTTGGTAGACAAGTAAGCAGCATGAGGTCCACCGTAACCCAGTGGCACACCAAAGCGCTGAGCAGAGCCAATGGCGATGTCCGCACCAAATTCTCCGGGAGCTTTCAAAACGCAGAGGCTCAAGAGATCAGCGGCTACAACAAAAAGACCGCCCGCCGCTTTAACTTTTGCGCCAAATTTTTCATAATCCAAAACCGCGCCGTCCGTGCAGGGGTATTGTACAAGAGCTCCAAATATTTTTTCTTTGAAATCAAAATTTCCGTGATCGCCGATTATAATTTTCACGCCTAAAGGTTCTGCGCGCGTTTTTAAAACTTCAATGGTCTGAGGATGACATCTTTGAGAAACAAAAAAACCACGTCCCCCACCGTCATCTGTTAAAGCCAGACACATGTGCATGGCCTCAGCTGCAGCAGTGGCTTCATCCAAAAGACTGGCATTACTCATGGGGAGACCAGTGAGATCGCTGATCATGGTTTGAAAATTGAGAAGAGCTTCTAGCCTTCCCTGAGAAATTTCCGCCTGATAGGGAGTGTACTGGGTATACCATCCAGGACTTTCCAATATATTTCTTTGAATCACCGGAGGAGTGATGCAGTCCGAATACCCAAGGCCAATAAAAGATTTATAGATTTTATTTTTATTTGCTAATTCTCGAAGTTCACTGAGGGCTTCGAACTCCGACAGCGCCGGACGAAGTTTAAGTTCTCCGTCCATGCGAATTCCCGCTGGGACAACGTCGTCTATGAATGTTTGAATGTTTTTATATCCAAGAAAAGAAAGCATTTCTTGAACTTCACCGGAGCTAGGTCCCACATGCCGCCTACTAAAGACGTCCATAAGACTCCTCCTCTTACTGTTTTTTAATGAGCTTTTCGTAATCAACCGCTGCAATGAGTGTGGTCAATTCTTTTTCACTGTCCATTTCGATTTTGATCATCCAACCGTCTCCGTAAGGATCATCATTTACGCTTCCCGGCTGATCAATAAGGGCTTCGTTAACTTCAACCACGGTTCCAGAAATGGGTGCGTATAAATCACTGACTGCTTTAACACTTTCAACAACTCCGAAGGGCTCACCCTGGGTGACCTTTTGACCTTCTTCAGGAAGTTCGACGTAAACCACTTCACCTAGCGCATCTTGAGCATACTCGGTGATTCCCACTGCGACCACATTATCATCAATTTGAGCCCATTCGTGATCTTTTGTGTACATGAGTTCGTGTGGGATTTGCAGTTCAGCCATCGGGATCTCCTTTAATTTTTCTGGTTCACAAAAGGCGTCTTTACAACTTTTACTTTTGCGTTTCGTCCCCGAATTTGCACAAAAAACTCTTGGCCTTCCTGGCTTAATTCCACCGGGACATAACCGATGCCAATAGGTTCTTTGAGTGTGGGGGACATAGTCCCACTAGTTACTCTTCCGATCGCCGCGTTGTCAAAAGAAATCAAAGGATAATCCTGCCGGGGAATGCCTTTATCTATCATCTTAAATCCCACAAGTTTCTTCTTCAATCCCGATACCTTAGATTTCTCCAGTGCCCCTCGGCCAATGAAGTCACCTTTGCCAAACTTGACAACCCATCCCAAGCCCGCCTCCAGGGCATTTGTTTCAGCGGTGATCTCATGACCATAGAGAGAGTACTTCATTTCAGTCCTTAGTGTATCCCGAGCGCCCAAACCGATTGGCTTTACATTTAAGTCTTTGCCTAGCTCTAAAAGCTTTGTCCAAAAACCTACAACGGCGCTGTTGGGGAGGAAAACCTCCATGCCGTCTTCACCGGTGTATCCGGTTCTAGCCATAATCCACTCTCCACTGTCTCTTTTAATGGTCTTAAATTTAAAGTAAGGGGTGCTTGAATAATCCTCTCCCATGACACGTTTGATGAGTTCCATGGCTTTAGGTCCCTGCACAGCCACTTGGGACCACTCCCCCGACTGGTTTTGAATTTCAGCCCCTTTGTTGTTCTCTTTCATCCAAGCGAAGTCTTTGTCTGCATTGGAGGCATTTACACAAACCAAATAGCGCTGATTTTTTTCCATGCAGTAAACAATAATGTCGTCCACTAGTCCGCCCGCAGGATTTAAAAGTAGAGAATATTGGGCGTCGCCATTTTCTAATTTTGAAACATCATTTGATGTCAACCACTGTAGTGTTGTCAAAGACTGCGGCCCGGTTACAAAGACCTCTCCCATGTGACTAACGTCAAAAAGTCCGACGCTAGTGCGCACATTCACATGTTCTTCAATGACACCTTCATATTGCACCGGCATCCACCAGCCGGCGAAATCCACCATGCGTCCACCAAGTTTTTCATGCTCGCTACTCAGCGGAGTTTTTTTTAACTCACTCATTTAGTCTCCAGTCCAGAAAGCTTGATAACATCAATTAATTTTTCTTCTGCTTTGATGGCAATCAAATGAACACCATCACACATTTCATAATATTCTCTAGCGAGTTTTGCGGCAAATTCTACGCCCGCCTGCTCTTGGTCCTTTGCTGATTCCAGAGTTTTAAAAAGCTCATCTGTGACAAAAATTCCTGGAACTTTATTATTGAGAAAATGCGCTGACTTCAAAGAGCGGACAAGAAGGACGCCAGCTATAATTTTTGCTCCAGTTGGGCGCACACCCTTCATAAATTTTTCCATTTGATTTCTATCAAAAACAATTTGTGTTTGGAAAAACCCTGCCCCTGCCGCCATTTTTTTTTCTAATCTACGGGTTTGCGCATCGGTAGAACCAGCTCTGCCTCCGGGATGGACCGCCCCACCGGAAAATAAATTAAGTTTACCGTCTAATTCTTTTCCGTTTACATCTAAACCCTTGGACATTTTTGAAATCAAATTAAGAAGTCCAACTGCTTCAAGTTGAAACACACCTTTAGCCTCGGCGGTGTCTCCGGCAGACACAGGATCTCCTGTGAGAGCGAGAACATTTTTAATTCCAAGCGCCTGTGCGCCTAAAAGTTCCGATTGAAGGGCCAAGATATTTCTGTCCCTGCACGTGAGTTGGAATATGGGATCAATGCCCTCTTGAACAAGTTTTGCGCAACAGGCAAGTCCACTCATGCGCATGAGGGCTCGCTGATTATCTGTGACGTTCATGGCATGAACAAAGGGCTTCAAAATTTTAGCGGTGTTTAAAAAATGATCCATGTCCACACCGTGTGGTGGAGTGACTTCTGCGGTAATAACTTTCTGTCCGCTTTCTAATCTCTGACGAAACGTCATAGGAGGCTGTGCCCAGCTTGGTAATTGGCCATATCAATAGTATTTTGAAGGAGCATAGCCACAGTCATTTGCCCCACACCACCGGGCACGGGAGAAAGAGCTTCTACTTTATTTTCACAATCTTGAAAATCCACATCACCAACGGTTTTTCCATCGATGTGATGCATTCCCACGTCAACCACCACAGTGTTCTTATTAAAAAAGCTATGATCAAAAAACTTTGCTTTCCCAATGGCACAAATCACAATGTCTGCATCTTTTGTGAATTTTTTGAGATCAGGAGTTTTAGAATGACAAATAGTCACGGTGGCATCTGCCATGAGAGCTAGTTGGGCCATGGGTTTCCCGACGATGTTAGACCGTCCAACAACCACCATGTGTTTTCCTTTAACAGGAATCTTATGATACTCAAGCATTTTCATGATTCCAAACGGGGTGCAGGGTTTCACTCGAGGTCTGCCAGATAAAAGGAGGCCCAAGTTTTCCGGATGAAAACCATCGGCGTCTTTGAGAGGATTCATTGCCGCAAGAACTTTGTCCACGCTGAAATGTTCCGGCATGGGCAGTTGAACTAAAATTCCATTCACTTCTGAATCCGCATTGAGTTTTGTGATAAGGGCGTCTAATTCTTCTTGGCTTTGTTCTTTATCAAGGGAAAATCTCAAAGATTGAATGCCGACTTCTTCACATGAGCGCTCTTTATTTTTAAGATAAATTTTTGAGGCGGGATCATCGCCAACGTTTACTACGGCCAGTTGTGGGGTTTTCCCGTATTTTGATTTGTATTTTTGCACCTGGGCACTGACTTGAGATTTGACAGTTTTAGCTACAACTCGGCCGTCTAAGAGTAACATTTGCTCTCCATATATTTATTATTTTCATTTATTTCAATAACTTGACTGGAGTTGAGATGCAAGGAAGGAGTTCCGTAGACAGTCTTGAAAGGTTTATCCATTGACCATACGTAAACTCCCGACTATACTGGGTTTTATAAGGGGCCGGAATGTTCCAGGCTAATCAGCCTTAATGAGGAGAGTCAAGATGGAAAAAGTTCGAATTTCTAAAGATGGTGAAAGCATTGATTTTGTACAAAGTGAAACCCTTGCTAATCCCAAGAAATTTCGTTCATCTGTTGAGGTGGAGAGCTTCTATCGTTTTGTCCATGACAACGATATCAGAAAAGAAGCCCTAGAAATCATTGAAAAGATTTGTGTTGAACGTAAGGTCGCAAAGGCTGCTACTCGCGCAGCTGCCCGGGCTAAAAACTAAGGACCGTCCGACAGTTCACGGAATCCGGACAATCTAAAATTTAAAATCTCTTAAACCGAAGCTCAGTCTTCGGTTTTTTTTGCTTCTGTGATGTCCCGGAGGCATCACATGAAGTTAAAATTCAATCAATCTGGCCAAAGTTTAGTGGAATATCTGGTCATCGTTTCCATCATCGCCATTGGCAGCATTGCCGTAGTGCGAAGTTTAGGGGAAACAATTTATGTTCGATTCGCCAACATCACCAACGCCCTTCAAAATAAAGACACCGATCTTCAACCGTCTGTTCTGAATAATAGTGAGTTTAGAAAAAAAGGCCTCAATGATTTTTTTAAGGAGGCCTCAAGTGAAGGGCCAGGCTCTCATTGAAACCCTTCTCGGATTATCCATCATGATGCTCTTTACGGTGGCAGCGGTGGTATTGATGGTTTCTCTTTTAGGGA
>JBBQPV010000126.1:0-6260 GCA_038216925.1 Bdellovibrionia bacterium | reverse complement strand
GGTATTGGTTTTCAAATTTTGTGTCATTTGGAATTGGTTTCTCCGCTGCATTTTCGGTGGGACCATTTGATCTAATATATAGTGACGTAACCACAGGTGGGGTCACTACGGCGGAAGATGTGCCGGAATACGGGCTAGATTACTCAGTTCAATGGCAGTGTTGGAGCTCTGATTCTTTAGCAGTGGTCTTAGATGGAAGATACTCGATGTCTATGTCCGCAAAAGTAAATGAAGACGCTCACCAATACGGGATTTTGGTGGGTTTGAAATACTTGATCCAAGACAAATAACAGACCTTAGACCAGATTAAACTGCAGCCTTCAGAATCACAGCTATTAATACGAAAAGTCTATTAGACCTATGGATCTTTACGAGCATCTTGTTCTACTCGCAGCTGGAATCAGTTTTTTCATGTATGGCATGGGCCTTGCCTCTGATTCTTTGCAACTTCTTGCCGCCGATCGCCTGAGAGCGCTCATGGCCCAACTTGCAAAAAACCGTTTTTATGCAATCGTCAGCGGAATTCTTCTCACTGTCATTTTACAATCATCCAGCGCAGTCACCGTTATGCTAGTTAATCTTGCCAGCGCCGGAATAGTGACTTTGTCCCAAGTTATGGGCGTGATAGTTGGTACGGCAATAGGAACCACCGTCACCGTTCAGCTGATTAGTTTTAATGTCACAAGATTTGCGCCTTATTTTTTAATCCTGGGATTTGGAATTCTGTTTATGTCCCAAAAGAAAAAAATCAAAACCATTGGGTCAATCATTTTTGGATTTGGTCTCATTTTTTACGGTCTATTACTGATGGGGCAAGCGGTCACCATTGTAAAAGACTTTCAAGGATTCCAAAATGCTTTTAGATATTTAAATGAAAATCCAATGGTTGCATTTGCTGCTACAACATTTTTGACTGCAATTGTGCACTCAAGTGCGGTGACCATTGGACTTGCAATGACTCTCGTGGGCAGTCACGTAATGACTTTACATGACAGCATGTACTGGATAGCTGGCGCTAATTTGGGAACCACAGCCACAGCACTATTTGCTAGTTTAAGTAGCCGTCACACGGGAAAACAAGTTGCTTGGGCACACTTTTTTTACAAAGCGGTCAGTGTTGTACTTCTCCTTTTATTTGCAGGTCCGTTTACAAGGCTAGTTGGTAGTTTGACAGAAATTGCATCTCATCAAATCGCCGATGCTCACACACTATTTAATATAATTTCTGCAATCTTATTCGTCCCTTTTATAAAATACGGAGTTCGTTTCATAGAAAAAGTTTTCCCCAAGCCCGTTTCGGAAAATGAATTTGGCCCCAAGTATTTGGACCCCCGCGCTTTTTCTGAACCTTCCCTTGCTTATTCTAATTCGGTAAGGGAAATGTTGCGCATGGCAGAATATACTTTAGAAATGGTCAATTTATCTCTAAGTGCTTTTGAAAAAGACAGTCCTGATCTTATTTCTGAAGTTCGAATAATAGACAAAAAAATTGATACCCTTAATAGGGAAATAAAGATTTACCTCGTGAGACTCACCGATGAATCTCTTAATGAAATTCAAAACGCAAAAGTGGTGAGCATTATTGCCCTTGTCAGTGACATTGAAAACATCGGCGATGTTATTGATAAGAACGTTTTGATGCTTGCCGAAAAGAAGTGCAGCTTAAAAGTAACCTTCAGTGATGCCGGTTGGAATGACATGAAAGAGTTTCATGGTCTGGTAGTGAAGAATTTTGAGCTGGCTATTTCATCTTTCAGCATGGGCAGTAGGGATCTAGCTAAAAAAGTCATAGACCATAAGCATGAGTTACGATTGATGGAACAAAAATTTCGTGAAACGCATATCCAGCGCCTTCATAACAAAATGCAAGACTCTGTAAACACTAGTAATATCCATTTTGACCTTTTGTCTGCGTATAGACGAGTCAATAGCTACGCCAGTAACCTTGCCTACTCAGTTTTATTCGGGGATCCTCGAAATTTTGAAACTACAATAATAGACCAGAAAAAATCTTCTTAAACTTTCATTTCCTGTTATCAATTTTTCAATTGACGCTCCCCTTAAAAACCTTCGTAGCAGTTGCAGTGATTTTGGGTGTGGAATGTTCCATGCAATAGCGGTCATTGACTAAGGGGGAAAAGGTCATGATCTATCAGTTAACCGTCGCGTTGGTTCTGTTCTTACAAATTGGTGCACAAGCCGCACCCGCAAAACCCAGTATAAAAGACTATTGGGAAAAAACGTCCATCAACTTTGACAACTTAAAAATTTGGGTCAACAACGCAAAATGCGCTGAAAATGTGAAAGCCTATGAAGCTTGTTTTGTGGCGTTAAATTCAATGGCATCTAATTTGACCGATGTATCTATATTATTGCCACCGAATTATTACAGTTCCCATCAGGCTGATTTTGTGAAGGTTGTAGACACAAACGGCGCACTGATTTTAGTGGTGCCAAAACCCATTGATCCAAAGACAATAACTTATGAGGAATTCATTAAACAATATAAAGCGAAAACTCTTGCCATAAGTTTGGAAGTTCAAAAAAACTTCTCCTTGAAGCAAATTAATTTTGACTATTGGTTCACGAAACTAAGAGCTAATCCTAAATATTTTTCTAAGCCCCAGCTCTATGCTGCAGAGGCTTTCAATGCTTACTTAGGGGTCGCTTATGATCCCCATACTCGTTTTATGACGTCGGAGATGATCAAAGACATGCTGAATGAACCCAATGAAAAGTTTTTCGGTATTGGAGTTGCAATTTCAGGTAATGAGCTTGGACTTAAAATTGAAAAGGTTCTCAAAAATAGCCCCGCCCTTGCCGCTGGACTTTTGAAAGGTGATATTGTCATCAGTGTGGATGGAGTCAATCTCAAAGGTATGGAGGTAGACACTGCCGTAGATAAAATTAAAGGACCCGACAATTCAAAAATCGTACTCACGATTTTGAGAGAGGCAAAGACACTTATTATTTCAGTCATCCGCGGCCCAGTTGAGACTAAAAATGTCGAATCCGAAATGGTTAGTATTTTAGGTAAAAATCAAGCTTACGTAAAATTGTCCAGTTTTATGGATAAAAGAGCTTGTGAGAGTGTGGCCATGGCCGTACATGGACTGGAAATGCAGGGAGCGAAAGGAATAATTTTGGACCTTCGCGGTGATCCCGGCGGACTCTTAGACCAGGCGGTTTGCATAACTGGTTTGTTTGTGGGTAGAGGAAAAATTGCGGTGTCTGTAAAAGATTTGAAAGGACCGGGAAAAGAAAATTACTTTACTGAATTTGATAAAATCACTGATTTACCCATGGTGACTCTCATAGACGCAGGATCTGCCAGTGCATCTGAAATTGTTGCCGGTGCATTACAAGACTATGGCCGCTCTTGGATTATTGGCCAAAGAAGTTTTGGAAAAGGGTCCGTGCAAGAGGGTAAACCGGTCAGTTTTGAAAAAGATCGTATCCTGATGGAAGGATATGTTCGAACGGAAATTACAGCGTTTGTGACCACTCAGAGATTTTACCAACCCTCTGGGACTACAAATCAACTTGTAGGAATCATTCCAGATATCACCATTCCTCTTGTGAAGGGGAGCAACGAATTTGAAAAGCACGCTAGGAGAGAGGAAGACAAATATAATAATGCACTTCCAGCTATGAACCTTACACCCAAACCACGCCGCCCAGGGGAAATCGCAGCGTTGGAATATTGTATGGCTCAGAAGCCTGCACCCACTGGTGTAGACGTAGAAGACTATCAACTCTTTTACGCTAAAGAAGCGTTAACTTGCAGCAATAGATAATACGAAATGAACAAACTTTTTCTCGTCATCATTTTAGGAATTTCACTGCACGCGCACGGAAGCGCTGGCTCAAAATGTACGGTTTTGATGGGTATGTTTAACGTCCAAAATTTTGTAAGACCTGATCCAAAATCAAAAAATGACAGTATGCCCGTTGATAAAAAAGATGTGGTCGACAAGACAAAAAACCTTGCCCGTGCCATATCCACATTAAATGCGGACTTTTTGGGTTTTGCTGAAGTTGGATCCAAAGAGCATTTGGTAAATTTGGTTAAAGAGCCGTCTCTAAAAGTTAAAGGCTATGATTCCATTGCGGTCAGCGATGACGTAGACGGAGATATTGGGAAACCGGATCCCAATAGAAGAGTCATTAAAGTTGGTTTTATCAACAAATTGAAAGTGCTCAGAGAACCCGTCTCCCATGTTTTCTGGAACAAGAATGATGTCCTTTGGGCTCAATCTACAACTCGGCCCATTCTTGAGGTTGTTTTAGAATTGCCGAACGGTGAACCGGTTACGGTGTTTGTCAATCACTGGCCCAGCCAATTACACGGGCAATGGTCAGTGCTGAGAAGATATCAAGCTGGGGTGTTCTTGGCTTCTCGTAAAGCTGAAATATTAGGGAAAGATCCAAACGCCAATATTGTTGCTATGGGAGATTTCAATACCCAACCTTGGTCTCCGGAAATGCAAGCGGGTCTTGGGATGTCATGGTTGGGAAAAGCTGATGACCTTTCCTCTGGTCTGTATAATTTGAATCATAGCTTAGGAACCTATTTTGATGAAATCAGTGATTTTAAGCTCAAATACCCGGAGGCCACTGGGGAACAGTGGGCTAAGTTTTATGGCGCATTGGGTAAGAAATACGGCACCTATTTTTACGGAGAGGAAGCCGTGTGGATGAATTTTGCCGCCGAGATCGAAACTTTTAGAAACAAACATCCTGTGCCTACTGATGAGGAAGTTTCAGTGTTTTACCAGACCTTAGCCAAGCGATACGTGGCCCATTATGCGGAAAAACCCCAAAATGGCTGGGACACTTTCGACCAGATTATGGTTTCAAAGAACATGTTAAAATATGTCAAAAAGGGTTCCTATGGTCCCGTTCACCGGCCCCCTTTTGTAGACAAAAATGGCCATCCCAATCAGTTTGACAATAAAAACAATATGGGACTTTCAGACCACATTCCGGTGACAGTTGAATTTGAATTCTAAATTATAATGCGTTGCACTAACTTGTTTCAAACTCTTGACTTTATGTATAGTCACACTGTACTTTTAAAGTAGGAGTAAACGTGGCCCAAGCACAAAACAAAAGCCAAGTCTTTGAGGTAACCATTGCTGGAATTCCGCTTAAACTAAAGTCGGAAAAAGAACCAGAAATGGTAAAAAAACTCATCTCCTATGTAGATAAGAAAATACAAGAAGCTCTGCCAGCAACAAAGAGTGGATCAGTTCAGAATGCTGCACTACTTGCATTATTGAATATGGCAGATGAATTTTTCGAGCTCAAAAACAACGCTCTAGTGCAGCTCGACAAATTCGAAAAGAAGACTCTAAAAATAATGGAAGACTTAGAGACTTCTAATAAAGCGGTTGGGCGAAGTGATAAAACTTCTACCGCAACAATGAGATAAGATATTTTTGAGATTGATTAAATGAATTTTAAAAGTTTTTCGGAAAATCATAATCTGTCTTTGATATTAGGTATATAAACCTATCTTGTCCTTATTGTCTTAATTCACATCGGAGCGTTCTTGAGGAGTATTGGTGTTGACTGCCACATACTCAAAAAATATTTGGCGTGCTCGGATGTTCGAGACCCGTTCACAATTAGGACCTGACAAAGCAAGTCAGTTTAATCGAGACTTGTGCAAAAACCTTCTGTTTGTTTTTGCTGAAGGCGGAGGCGTGGGAAATCCCAAGTCCAAACCTCTGTGGACAACCTATAAAAGTTTCAAGTGGGAAGCAGATCCAACTCAAGCTGTTGCAGAATCCGCACAGTACTTGCGTTGGGCTTATCCAAAAGTAGTAGATCAAAATACAATAAATTTTTACGAACCCTCCAGTGATGCCTTGTGGCTAAAAAATGCTTGGGGGTTGTGGGAACCGGATCCTCGCACTTCAACAAAGATTCAACTTCATGATTGTGCGGGAGTGCTTGTTCCTGGGGTGGCTTTTGATCGGCAAGGCCACCGGTTAGGTTATGGAAAAGGTTTTTATGATCGAGTCCTCGCTGATTTTAAGGGACTTAAAGTGGGGGTAAGCTTTTCTGTGCAAGTCACAGAGGAAGTCCTACCCGTGGAAGACAACGACGTGTTGATGGATATTCTGGTCACAGACACAGAAATAATTCACATCAGAGACAAACGTCATTAGACAAGGAGTGCCAGATGGATGTTTTAAGCATCGGATTTTTAGTGGGCGGACTCGCCGCAGGAGCCGCAGGTGGACTATTTGCAA
>JBBQPV010000125.1:0-6277 GCA_038216925.1 Bdellovibrionia bacterium | reverse complement strand
GTGATAAAAGAGAAAAATAATATCAGGGCTGAAATAAGAGGGGTCATCGCTGCACTGAAAGCCTGTCCCAAGGGAGCACGGGTTATAGTTTATACAGATTGCCAAGCCATCATAAATTTGCCCTCTCGGCGGGAGAAATTAGAAAGTAGGGGCTTTACTCACCATAGCGGGGATCTTTACCGGGAATTTTATTTGATTTCCGATAGTTTAAAATTAGAGCTTGTGTGGATTATGGGACACTCTCCAACTCATAAAATGAGTAGAATTCAAAAGAACTTTTCCTATATAGACAAAGCAGTTCGGAAAAAGCTGAGAGAGATTATAAAGTAGCCGAGTAAATTGAAAAATAAATATAACGTTTGTGAATGGGTGTTTTCACCAGCCAAGGGTGATGTTCCTCAATCACATCCCGGGAATCCCGCCCCCGCGCAATAACGGTAATAGGTTTTTCTTGAGCTATCTTTTTAAGGTCTTTGAGAGTTTTTTTAATAGCTTCGATGTTTCCATAATCATAAATAAAATAATATTCGGCGGCTATGGGTTGAAATTCTAAAGCACTTAAGTCTGCATGAATGATTTTTAAGAGCGGATGTCCGGTAAGTCTCAAGCATCTTCTGCTTTCTTTGACTCTTTCACCTGCGAATTCATATCCAACAAACTTAATATTTGGATAATGCTTCCCAATGACAAACCCCATTCTTCCGTATCCAGAGCCCAAATCAACAATGGTGGAACCGGGTTTAGGTTTAAGCATGGAGAGAACTGTTCTTGTTTCTGTGTACGGAGTGAGAAACCGCTTAGCGGCGAGTCCAATCCACAATTCTTGCGGTTGGTGTTTTACAGACGCTTTTATGCGGCAACCGTGGAGTCGTAATTTTTTCTCTACCTTTTCAATTTGCAGTCCAAGAAAAGCATCCACTTGATCAGAGTGGGCACGAATTCTTGCGTCTGTGAGACTCTTGTCCGAGTACCGCAATAAGGGAAATGGATTTGTAGGACTGAACTTTAACATTTTAAAAGGCTACAGTTTCACTAGGTCTTTAGTCCAGGAAGATTTCTCATTGAGAATCAAAATTTTCTCGATATGATTTTTAAAGGGGGTGATGGTTGAAAAGTTTCCTATTTAGTTTTGCTCTCTTGTTTTGGAGCTTAAACAGTTACGGTGCTTTCCATAGTGCCAAGGAGGGATACTTCGTTTTTGATCCTTCCAAAGCTTCAATGAGGGACATCGGAGAAAATAGTAAATTTACCATTGATCACATCAGTAGCGATGGGTATGAAGTGTACGGACCTGCGGGAACAGGATCAACTCTCCAGAAATTAAAATTAAAAGTTATTAATGCCCTAACTGTTTCAAAGCAGGTGAATGATTATCCCAGTTTTACTCAAATGGAAAAAAATCTAAGGGCTATTAACGCCGCATTCCCCAAACATTCAAAATTATTCTCTATTGGGAAAACCGTGAAGAACAAAGATCTTTGGTTCATAAAACTTTCTAAGAACGCAGGAAAAAATTATATTTTACCTAGGGTCAAACTTATTTCCAGCATGCATGGCGATGAAATCACCGGACGGGAATTATTGTTTTCTCTTATTAAAGACCTGCTTAATGCCTATGGAAAGGATCCGGAAACTACAGCCCTGATAGACAACTCTGAAATTTATATTATGCCTTCAATGAATCCCGATGGCAGTGAGGCCCAGACTAGAGCAAACGGAAATGATGCCGACTTGAATCGTGATTTCCCAGATTTTAACAGCGGCACAGTGGAAGCCTCGGATGGGCGGCAGCCGGAAACAAAAGCTATGATGGCCTTTCAAGAAAAAACTGATTTCGCACTTTCAGCGAATTTTCACGGTGGCGCCGAAGTGGTGAACTACATGTGGGACAGCATGGAACAGCTCCATCCGTTTGATCACCTTCTCTACGAGATCAGTCTAGATTACGCCAGTCGGGTTCCCTATCTTTACAATTCAACAAAATTTCCGCACGGAATCACAAACGGATATGCTTGGTACGTTGTAAGAGGAGGGATGCAGGATTGGAGTTATTTCTGGCACGGTGATACTCAATTTACCATTGAGCTCTCCCAAACAAAATGGCCGAAGTACTCCGATATACCGCAACTTTATGCAGATAATAAATCTGCCCTGCTAGGTTTTCTTAAAAGGGTTCATCAAGGGGCAGGATTTTATTTTTCTAGGGGTGGAATTTCCGGGCAAGTGGAAATTCTTTCTTATTCCGGTAGAACCAAAAATTCTTTAGGAAGTTTTATGTTCCATAATTCAAGTTTCTATAAAATTTTGGAGCCCGGCAGGTATAGTTTTAGAGTTTTCCCATCTGTTGGGCAACCGGAAGAATTTGATATGAATGTTGAAAAAAACAAAATCTATTTGAATGGAAATTATTATTCAATCAGTTTTCCAAGAAGTTTATGAAAATGGTGCAGACCATTTTCTCGCTTAACAGAATAGCGGCCGCTGTCATAAGTCTGGGAGTTTAGATTTTTTTGCACCTGTTCACAAATAAATCGATCTTCTTCTTGAATTACATCTGAAAAATTCACTAGCTCAGTTGCCTCGGTCTTTAACTGCTCCGACGATTCTGATTGAGCATACCAGATAAATTCTATCTCAGTTTTGTCTACGGACACCGGCTTCACCACGTTTGTCTGAAGAAGTCCTTTGTATATATTGAGCATGGTATTCGGAAAGATCCAAAAATACCTCGCCGCTACACTTTCTTCAGTTTTGTACAATCGCGCTGATGATTTAGGTGGAGCAAATTGTTCCGAGTGCCAATTATAGGTCTCCGTTCGGTACAAAGAATAATCTAGTTCCTCTGAAAGGCTCTTATGAACCACCGGCAGGTGGTAACCTTCCAAGTAATTATCCACGTAAACTTTCCAGTTACAGTTAACAACGTAGGACTTTTTTAAAAATGGCGTCATATCCGCAGTGATTAATTTTATGCTTGAGTCTATTTCCATCTCGCTAAATTGCGCCACTGGATCAAGAGATATGAAAATCAGTGGACCTAAATGGACTAATTGAGCTTTCGGCAAGCGGCAATTTTTTTTCTCGAAGTTTTTAACTCCTTCAAATTCTGATTGTCCCACCAATTGACCGTGAAGATCGTAAGTCCACCCATGATATTTACACTGTAGGACCTTCGAATTTCCAAAACCCAGGGCAACTGGACCGGCTCGGTGGCGACATACATTACTGAGCGCTGTGATTTCTTTTCCGGAGTTAACGACAACGTAATTTTCTATCCCCGCAGCAGATGTAAAATAGTCGCCAGCATTCGCCACTTCTTTTTTGCAACCCACTAAATTCCAAGATCGATTAAAAACGTGAGTAAACTCTTTCTGCAAAACCGTCGGGTCCGTGTACCACGTGCTGGGAATTGTGGAAGCTAGGGAAAGGTCGGGGTTGTGTTCAAATTTCATATTATGTTTTTAGCAGAGGGATTGGAAAAACTCTTGCACATTTTTGCTATCTTCGATCAATATGGAGAGTAAACAACGTTAAGGAGACTAAGGTGCCAGTTTTTACCCGTACATTCACATCAGTGTTTTTTCTCATTACTTTGGTGACATCTGTCTGTTTTTCCGATGGAAAGCCAATGGTCATTGCTCCAGGGGCCTCTTCTTTTGCTAAACTTAAGAAGCTCCTGCCCCAACTGGAAAAGGACACTGGGCGTAAAATCACGCTCATGAGTCCCAATGGCATGGGAACTGATAGCGTATTTGTAGCTGTGGATGGCGGCGCCGCTGACGTGGGAATTGCCAGTGCTGACTGGGATGACGTGCTTTTGCTGATTAAGATGAAAAATTATCAGCCCAAAAATTTAGCAAGATTTAATCATAGACCTCTCGGCCATGATGTTACAAATTTTATAACATACAAGGGCGGTCCGAAAGAATTAAGTCAAAAAGACCTCACAAATTTGTTTACAGGAAAGGTTAAAAATTGGAAAGAAATTGATGGAAAAGACCTTCCCGTAAAAATTGTAATTGCAGAGAATATGGTGGCCGCCCAAGAATTATTAAAAACAAAGTTTTTTGATGGGCAGGATTTTTTTAGGGCTGGTGCCAAGTATTTTTCTGACCCCGTGAAGTTAGCAAAATATGTTTCTGAAACCCCTGGTTCGATTGGGTTTGGTGGATCAAGTTTACCTTTGGGAGAGGTAAACCATCCCAAGCATCCACCTTTCATAAGAGACATTACAATGATTTACTTAGGAGAAACCAATCCCTTCCTCCAAAAATTAGAGGAAGAGCTTTCTCACTGAGCGTGTCGGTGGAGCTGACAAAATGATTCCATCCAAGATCCACCCCAATAAGTAATTAAATACAGGGCTCCGGTTTTAGAATCTTGCCTTATCCAGTTAATCATAGCAGGTGCACCCTCAGACATAATAATGGTCCGTCCTGCACCGGCAGCTACTTTTATATCTCTGTCAGATTTTTTCCATTCTGGGTTCATGTCTTTTCTAGCTTTAGATAATGTCCACGATTTGTAATCATCCTTTTCACTGAAAAATGAAAATATCACCGACAGATACGGTTTCATTTGGTTTTGGTCATTTTGATCTACATATGCAAACGCGTAGTGGGTGTGATCTGCATTATAATTTGGACTTAAATGGTTGCATTCCCCGCTGTAAACGGCAGGCGCCAGACTGGGTGTTTTTGCATTATCAAATTTCTTTAAAAGTGCTGCCATTTTTGGTGTGCACCCTTCGTAGCAAGCATTGGGCGGTAAATCAGGAACCTCTGAAGCACCTGCAATGGCGCCAAAACCGACTAACAAAGCTGAAATAAATATTTTCATAAATCCCCCTTTTCTGAAACCGTAAGACTGAAGTCAGAGGATGTCACGCACTAAAATCTTGCGAAAATAAAAAAGCCATGATTGATATGAGCCTTAAGGAGAAAATCATGGCTTTTTCTGCTCGCGTCAAAGAGATATTGGGTTGGTATGGTTCGGACAATCCAGGGGTTTTAAATAATTTAGCCCGAATGATGAATTCAGGGAGACTTTCCGGCACTGGAAAAATGGTTATCCTTCCTGTGGATCAAGGTTTTGAACACGGCCCCGCCAGATCCTTTTCTGTAAACGATGCGGGATATGATCCTCGGTACCATTTTGAACTGGCCATTGAATCGGGATGTAATGCCTACGCTGCCCCTCTTGGATTTATTGAAGTTGGAGCCCGTGATTATGCCGGTCAAATTCCTCTCATATTAAAATTAAATAATTCCGATTCCCTTTACTCTTCTAAGGATCCTTGTTCTGCAATCACAGGGTCAGTGGACGATGCTCTCCGCTTAGGATGTGCGGCGGTTGGGTTTACTATTTACCCTGGAAGTTCTTTAAGAAATGAAATGTATTCTCAAATTCGTGAAATATCCCATGAAGCAAAATCTAAGGGACTGCCCGTTGTGATTTGGTCTTACCCCAGGGGAAGCGGCATGAGTAAAGAAGGTGAAACGGGAATAGACGTTGTAGCCTATGCCGCCCATATAGCGGCTCAATTAGGCGCTCACATCATCAAAGTAAAAGCTCCTTCCGCGCATATTGAACAAGCGGAAGCTGCAAAAGCCTATGAAAAAGCCAAAATTCCAGTGGGCACTTTAGCAGAGAGAACAAGGCACGTGGTGCAAAGTTCTTTCAACGGACGTCGCATTGTTATTTTCTCCGGTGGAGTCACTAAATCTGAAAAAGAAGTCCTTGAAGAAGTGAAGGGTCTCGCCGCGGGCGGAGCATTTGGAAGCATCATGGGGCGTAATGCATTTCAACGGCCCAAAAATGAGGCCATTCGATTACTCAACACCATTCAAGATATCTTCAAAGAAAGTTAATTTTAAATGCAGGAAAAAGATAACCCCATCAAGGCTGAGAAAAGAAGAAAATTAGGTGAACTCAGAAAGCTCGGCATCAATGTTTTTCCATACACGTTTCCCAAAAATGCTTCTGCCGCTGAGTTAAAAGAAAAGTTTGGGCATCTCAAAGCAACAGAACATGCCCCTCCTGGCGGAGAACCTATCAGAGTCGCAGGGCGTGTGATGACCAATCGCCTTATGGGAAAGGCTGCATTTTTTAACCTTCAAGACCAATCCGGTGTGATTCAAATTTATCTTAAAACCACAGAGCTTCCGCCGGAAGATGGGAAAGTTTTTGATCTCATTGACCTAGGAGACATTGTTGGTGTGGAAGGAGAAATGTTTTCCACCAAGACAGGAGAACTCACTCTTAAAGCTAAAAGCCT
>JBBQPV010000124.1:0-6280 GCA_038216925.1 Bdellovibrionia bacterium | reverse complement strand
GAGAATTACTGACGTGTTGTCCAAAGCCCGAAGGGATGTGTTACGACACTTGAATTATATTAACATCAGAAAATCAAACACTGACCATGAACAGCTCGCCCCATTGGATTATACTGTTTATGACCAGCTCTTCACCGCCCAAAGTTCAATATTTCAAGAGCTGCATGACACAAAGATTTTTATCAAACTTGATGGTCCTTGCACCGATGAATTTGGACATGAGTCTGATGGGAGTTCGATAGGCCCTGTCCCGGATTCCGTTTGTATAAGCGTCCCTCGCTTACAGAAAAAACTTGATGAGGATACAATTTGGCATCAAGCGGTAGCTCTGGTAGCCCATGAGTTTTCACATCGAGTGGATTTCAATGAGAGCCAAGCCGTCACACTTCAAAAAACTGTTTTGAGAAACATCCAGCGTGTAGCGAGACGAGATTTTGAAGCAGATACTCAAAGAGCCTCAGACCAATTAAATCAGCTGATGCAGAACATTCAGCTTTCAATTGTGATGATTCAGTCTGGAAGTTTGGACGGTAAGGTATTGAGTGTTAGTGATGCTTTCAGTCTTTCTCAAGGTAGCGATCATCCGCAACCGATCCTTCCTGTAACCGTAAAATGGGATCTCCTCGGGCGAGGCGGTTATACGGGGGATTTCACATTAAATATGTTCGCCACGGTTAGCACTGAACAATGGGCAAATTACGATCAGCTTCAAGAAAAGATGGATGATCTTTTGGTTGGAACCTGCACATTGACAGACCCTCGTTACTTATGCGCCCACAGTTTGCAATGGAAGTTTGAAAGTCATAGGCCAGATGTCTACAACGATTATCTTAATCTTTTCAAGGCGGCATATCTTGACGCATTTGGCTCTCAAACGAAGATTTTGACCAGTGACTTTCAAACACATCTTTACGGAAGTGAATATCCAGTGTCTCAATTTTATACACGTAAGATCACCAACCTCCAAGATGTGGCCAGTGAACTTCAAGAAATTTACAGCCAGTTACAAGTTTACCGAGGTCAAATTGATTTCTGGTTAGGGAGGGATTAAAGCGGGAATCCAAACTTCCCCTTTGATTATCGAACGAACGTGTCGGAGGAAGATTTACCAGAAATCGCGGGAGCAGGATTTAAAGTATTTCCGCCAAGACTCAGGGAGGGTTTAAAATTATCACATGCCTCTTTGTAACCAGGCCCCCCGAGGACTTCCTTTAGTTTGTCCGTATGATCAATGTTGGAATTTATGCCTTTCATTATGGTATCTTGGGTGAAGGCGCCAGCATTGAGCAGTCTCACTTTTCCACCGCCCACAAATCCATCTTTAGTGAGAAAAGCTTTGACTCGTGACGCGTGAGCCGCGCCTAAGTTCACCACAATTTTTTTAATTTTGTTATCGTACTGTTGGATCGAGCAAATGGCCGATTCTATTTTATCTGTAAATGCCCAGTCGCGCAGAAGTCCCCCTGCAGTCTCCGCGGTAGTGATTTCAGGAACTTCATTCATGGCCATGTGGAAAAGTGTGCGCATCAGAAAATAAAATGCGATGTCGTCGTATTTATCTGTTTTACTCTGGGAACTGGAACCGGCACTGGCGGTTTTTAGATTGGATTTCCATAGAGATTTATTCCCGAATATACTTACACCATTTTCTACAGTACCTACGTTCTGCATGAAAGCATCGGCCAATTCAGAAATGTTTTTTCGATAGTTCGAATATTTAGTGTCAGTCCATATTTTTGTGAGGTTCTAATCCATGGGCAAGCGTGAACTTTTGCCGAAAATTTTAACATTGCTGTCTTCTTCTCGAATAAGGCCAGATTTACCAATCGTCGTCGTGGCCGGAGCGTATTTAGCGCTCGCACCGTAGAGAGCAATCTTATTCATGAGCTCTCGAGCAGAAGGATTTCCAATTAGAAAATTAAAGAATGCTTCACGATTATTGCTAGTTTTAAATCCACCGGCTTTGATCTCTTTTTTTTCCACGGCTTCAAGAGCAAGCTGCAAACTACGCACAGATATAAGACGATCATTATCAAGACCTTGAAGCCTCGCATCTTTTCCAGTGGGGATGTCGTGATTATTTAAGTTTGATTTATTCACGGGAAGTTTAAAAAAATCTAAAAGGCGCGCCTGATCTACCGGAGGTGAATTATCACTCATCGCTTCAGTAAGGAGTAATATGGAATCATTTGCCGATCCGGTTACATCTGAAATGACCCCGCGTTTGGCTGTGCCAGCAGCACCTTGCTCTTGCTCAAAATGGTTTTCATAAAGAATTATAATTTCAGGAGGGCCATTAGGTTTTGGGCGGCAATTAGAATCTCGATTCAACCCGAGCTTTGCCATAAATTCGGACCTTCTTAGCGCAATCTTAGCCTCATCGCCACACATTTTGCAGCCGTCATTAATGGATTTCACATATTCATAGGCCACACCACGAATGTATTCCAAAGTATCTTTGTCTTTCGCCCCTTCAATGAACAACCGTTTTGTCAACGTTCTGCTCATCGACTTTGTGCGCGTCCAAACCTCACTCTCAAGCCCTAGCATTGATTTAGTATAACTGGGATTCTTTGTTACTCCCATAAAGCTTTCCTGATCATATTCCTCGTCTTGAGAATGGAGCTTTGCCGCTTCGAATATCTCTTTTTTATGTGCCTCAATAAAAGCCATGGCATCGTTTTCAGTTGCCGGTCGCGTACAATCGACTGCTTGGGCGGCCAATTTCTCTTCAGCTACTTTGGCCGCCAGCTGTTTTCCTGCGTCTGGGGTGGAGTCTAATGGATCTCTAATACGTGAATGTCGCCAATGTGAATCAGAAGAGAAAGCGGTTGAAATGATGAGTAGTAAAGCTAATATGTGCATTGTTATTTATCGCCTAAAGTTGTGACAAATTTAAGTCAAGCGAAGAAAGCTAGCCCTTCGTCAAATTGCTATGTGTCCTTAACTAACAAATACAAAAAGGGCTCAGGCTCAATAAGATTAAGGAAGAAGATTATAAGCTCTCAGATTTGCGTTACAGCATAATCTAAACTACCCGCAGCAAAAAGCCGTTTTTCGGCACCTCTTTTGAAAATTATTCCTCATCACAAAGTTGTGAGCGAAAATCACTGCGTTTGTGAGTTTTGACTTCAGCTTAGTGATTATTTAGCTTATTATGCTGCATATAGTCATGAACGAACTAGTACATTACCTGGCGAATTGATGTGTTTAAATTTGAAACTTATTAGGAGATTTTTATGAATTATATTAAAAAGATATTGTTGGCGGTTCCGCTGCTCTTGTTAACAGGGTTTTACGTCCAAGCATCCCCTGTTTCATATAGCGCTCGGGACCTTGAAAACCTCAAATCCCGATTTGATTCGCAGATCCCTGGTCTTGAAGGAAAAATAGAGCGGGCTTCAAAGATGAAGCAGTTGAAAGCCCCAAAAGGTCAGCCGATCACTACCGCCCAATGCCTCCAAATTCAAAAGAAAATGGAATCGAACTACATAGTGTCCCCAGTAAAGTTCCAATTAAAAAGTGAGTCCGGGGAGTGGGAGTTTTGCAAACCATTGATCAGTGCTGATAATTCCTATGTGGCCCGCACATTTGCTTCGGTCAATATGGTCAATCAGTTTGGAGTCCAAATTAGCTACGCCCTTGTTACCCCAGAAAGTTGGGCATTCAATCTCCGAGATGGGACCTATTATGGCTTTTCAGCAGTTTATTTCGACTCAAAATATCGCATCGTTGAAATGAATGATGTCTCACGTCAACCGTTGTACACTCAATTTCAGACTGTGGCATTGGATAAAAACGGTGATCTTTACGTCTATATTGATACGAACGATCCCTTGAAGAAACTGAGAATCCAGAAAAATGCTTTTTATATTTCTGCTGACGGCACACTTCCTATGGTTCGTCGAATTGTGCGGGAGCGGCGTTTAGATAAAGGCACAGGAGACATCAATTTCGTTACATACAAAAGAGCGCAAAAAGATTGGGACGTCGTTGAGATTAGTCCCTCTTTTCAACACTTATTTTACAAATATGGACAAACAATTACATCTCAAGACAAAAACCATGAAGAACTGGAAATTTATACCCAGAATGGAAAAGTTGTCTGCATGGAAGGCCATATTTTAAAGAACACCCCTGGTGTTGAATATGACGACCAATATCTGGAGGATCCGTCTCTGGAAAAAGAAAAATCTAACTGCATGAATAATTGGTAATTGAAAATGGACTTGTTTCAGTACGTTGATTATCGCTCTTATCTAAACGATTACTATCGTCATAAAAAACAAGAGCAAAAGACTTGGAGCTACGGGGTGTGGGCTAATAAGATGGGGCTGAAAAGCCCCTCCACACTTATCATGCTTCTCAAAGGTCAACGCAACCCCGGCGATGAACTTACAAAAAACTTTATTCACTATTTTAAATTTAAAGAAAAAGAAGCCGAATATTTTAAAGATTTAGTTCAGTTGAAAAAATGCAAACATGATGTTTCCACCAGTGTAGCTTTAATGGAAAAACTTGCTAAGCAACGCAAATTGGAAAAATTCCCTCTCCTGGATCATGACACGCTTCTTTCAATCTCTAGTTGGTATTTCGATGCCATCAGGCAAATGGTAAAGTGGCCCACCTTCACTGAAGATCCCAAAATCATTTCAGAAATTCTTAATTTTAAAGTCACTCCTAAAGAAGTGAAAGAAGCCATAGACACAATGCTGCGATTAAAACTCTTACAAAGAGATTCTGAAGGAAAACTACGTCTTGAACACAGACACACTAACACTTCGGACGATATCGCCAGTGAAGGGCTTAAAAGATTTCACGAACAAGTTTTAGATAACGCAACAAAAGCTTTACGAACTATTGAACCAAAGGAAAGACAAATTTCTGGGGTTACGATGGCGATGAAAAAAGAAAATTTGGTCAAAGCTAAAGAATTGATTCGCAAATTTGAAGATGATTTTTGTGCTTTGATTGAGGGAGAGCAGAATGAAGCTGATTCCGTATTTCAGTTGGAAATTGCATTTTTCCCTCTGACTAAAGAAAAGAAGGATAAGTCATGAAAGTTTTATTGATGAGTTTAATTTTATTGGTCGGTTTTCATGCTTCCGCTGATCGTAAGGGAAATGGAGCAGACAACGTACCAGTGGATGACGGTGCAGCCTGGTTTTTAGGATCACAGCCCATTAAATATTGCATTGTGAAGGCAAACCAATTTCCATTTTCAGATTCTGCAATAAAAAATCTGTTAGAAAATACTTTCAGGACTTGGGCATCTTATCTGGATAAAAAGAAAATAAATTCTCCAGATTTTATGGGATATGGCCGCGGTGATGTTACGGCAAATTTTAATCAGTATAAAATAAACACTCGCATTGAATATTTGGAAAACTGTGACGGGCGAGAGGATATAAAATTTTACTTTGGTATCAATTCCGTTCTAACACAAAGATATAAAAAGGATTTCAGCAACCCCGTTGCGTTCTCTCAACGTATTTCCTATGACGCAAATGCTGGTTGGGGAAAAGGATTAGTGTGGATTGCTCCGTCATTGTCAGTGACGAAAAACTCACCCAACTGGAATTTGCCTTATCGACTTCAAGGAACTCTATTGCACGAAGTAGGTCATATACTTGGAAATGGTCACGTAGAAGGCACCATAATGACTAGAAGATTTGCAGAAGTGGTTTCACAATCAGACTTAAGTGAGGCGGCCGCAAAACACTTTTTTACTCAGATTGATCATTCAAAGGAACTCTATGTTTGTGAAAACTGCGCCGTGGATATTTCTAGTAATATGAAAGTTAAGGATTCTGAAATTAATGCATTTAAAGCATTCATTGGGCGTGATCCTATTGGCAAGGTAAGTATCAGAATTGTGAGTTCGGCTACTAAAGGCGTATTAATTCTGATGATTGGTGATGAAACATCCTCTTGGAACCTGCCATTAAAAATCGGCTCTGAAGAACTTTCTCGTACTGAAGGTGAATCTCCCATTTTCAAAAAAGCTATTGCGCTGAGATATGGGTCAAACCAAAGTAAATGGCTCACGACCAATTCAATTTCTTACTCAGCGCAGGGTATGAGGCACAATGGAGAAGTCGTCACCCTTGTGGTTACGCGAAACGATCTCCATGCACAGTTTTCCCTCAGATTTATTGAAGAGGGCAAACCAACTTTGTGCTTCAGCGGTCAGGCAGCAAACTAAATAAACGTCAACTACAGCCGTTCAATACAAGTTGTAGCAAATCCAGTTATTTCCTATAGACTCGGATGATCTGGC
>JBBQPV010000123.1:0-6292 GCA_038216925.1 Bdellovibrionia bacterium | reverse complement strand
AACGAGTTAATGACATCGCCCAAAACTTTAAAGTTGCGCGGATTCAGATTTTAAATTCTAAAAAAGCTCAAATAATTTTGACTGCGGATAGATCTAAGCCAATTAAATTTCCCAGTGATAAAGAGTTATTGGCCAGCGATGCTCGGTTTCAAGCCTTGGCTGCTCAAGTTAAGAATATCAGCGGAAAAGGTGATTCCCCCGAACTTCTGAGCCAAATTAGAAGTACAGAGGCACAACTTGATGGAAGGATTGCTGAAGTCTACAGATTAAGACGTGAAGCCACCCAATTCGCCACTTCATACACTAACGTAAGTGCTGCTAGAGAAGAGGCGGAGAGAAGAGCCGGCAAAGTTGTAGCCGCCATGAATCATGTTGAAGACATTAAAAATAAATGGGTACCATCTTCTTCTAAGGTCATAAAGACATTTAAAGTTGTGGGAAAATTAATATTAGTTGGATTCGCAGTGGACGTGGGATGGAAAGTTTCTGACGCCATCAGCATGGAAGCGGCACCAGGTGTAAGTCCTGTTGAACAGTTCTTAGCCAAAGAAGTTTCTCAAGCAATGGAATCAGTTCAACTTAAACTTCAGTAATTGTATATAGAGGTCTCCAAAGCGGTCAGTGAAGGCGCTTTGGAGATTTTTTTTATGAACTCTTTTTAACAGGCATCCCATTCATGTTAGTCACGGCAACGTTGTTGCCATAGGCTGAGCCAGAATTTGAAGATGATGAAGGTTTCTTCCCAGTAAAATCTAGGTAATCTTTTTGTGTAATCAGTCCGCGCTTCATTAAATCTTGAGCGTATTGATCAAACGTCACCATTCCATCACCGCGGCTTGTTTGCATGGTGTTGGGAATTTGAAACGTCTTTCCTTCACGAATCAAGTTTGCAATAGCTCCAGTATTATACAAAACTTCTAAGCACGCCACACGTCCCATGCCATCAGCCTTTGGCATCAGAGTCTGCGCCACAACTCCTCTCAAGCTTTCTGCAAGCATGATTCTGATCTGGGCTTGTTGTTCCTCTGGAAACACGTCGATGATCCTGTCTACGGTTTTATGAGCGCCAGCGGTGTGCAAAGTTCCAAACACCAAGTGGCCGGTTTCAGCGGCCGTCAAAGCTAAGCTGATTGTTTCAAGATCTCGCATCTCACCAACCAGAATAATATCCGGGTCTTCTCTTAAGGCCGCTTTCAAAGCGTTGGCAAAGGATTTTGTATGGTTTGAAACTTCCCGCTGACACACCAAAGATTTTATATTTTGATGCACAAACTCAATGGGATCTTCAATTGTCAAAATATGACATTGCTCATTAGTATTGATGTGATGAATAAGTGACGCAAGAGTAGTTGATTTTCCGGAACCAGTAGGACCCACAACTAAAATGAGACCCTTCTGAACATTACAAAGATCCACCACGTTGTCTGGTAATCCCAACTCTTGCACTGATTTGATATTTTCAGGAATGATCCGGAACACGGCACTGATGCCACGCTTTTGCATAAAAACGTTACATCGGAAACGTCCAATTCCCTCCGCATGATAACTGCAATCTAATTCCCAGTTTTCTATGAATTGTCTTTTTTGTTTTTCAGTCAATAGTTCAAAAATCAGAGCCTGGCACTCTTCTGCTGTGAGGTCATGATAATTTAACTTAACCATGCTGCCGTTGTAACGCAAGAAAGGCGGAGCTCCAGTTGAGAGATGGAGGTCCGAAGCGTTTTGTTGCTTCACTATTGCGAACAGTTGATCAAGCTTTGCCATATGCTCCCTTTGTGTTAACTTCATCGGAGCAAAGCTCAGAGAGGTTTACATCCATGCCATCAGATTTAGTGATTAATTCCACCCCGGTCGAAACGCGGGTTGCCCTTGTGGAAAATGGGGTGATCTCCGATCTTTTGATCGAAAGGTCTAGGGACAAAGGTCTGGTGGGCAGTGTCTACAAAGGAAAAATCATGCGGGTACTTCCCGGCATGCAGGCGTGCTTTGTGGACATAGGTCTAGATCGCGCGGCATTTTTATATGTGGGAGATATTCAGCCCCATGAGTTTTCTGAGAATGAAGAAATCACAGACGATGAAGTTGTGGTTTCCACAAAAAAAGAAGCTAAAGTCATTCAACCTATTCAAGACCTTGTCAAAGAAGGACAGGAAATTTTGGTGCAGGTTGCAAAAGATGCCATCGGAACAAAGGGTGCAAGAATCACCACCCACGTGAGTTTGCCTGGGCGAAATTTAGTTTATATGCCCACGGTGAATCATATTGGAATTTCCAGAAGAATCGCTAGTGAAGATGAACGTAAACGACTAAAAGATATTGTCGAGAGCTCGCGGCCGCCAGAGGGTGGATTTATTGTGAGAACTGCGTGTGAGGGAATCAGTCAAAAAGCCATTAAGAGTGACATGGAATACCTCACAAGACTTTGGAAGGACATACAACGAAATTATGAAAAAAAACAAGGCTCTGGATTAGTTCATGAAGAACTTGATGTGGAGCTCAGAGGCGTTCGAGATTTATTCACCGAAGATGTGAAAAGACTCATCGTTGATGATCCCCGCACCCATAAAAAGATTTTGAAATTTGTGAATCAGTTTTTACCTCGATTAAAAAACAATATCGAACTTTTCAGAGGAGAAGAGCCTATTTTTGATACCTTTGGTATTGAACTAGAAATTTCTCGGGCCCTTGGAAGAAAAGTTTGGTTGAAGAGTGGCGGATACATCATTGTGGATGAAGCTGAGGCTTTAGTGGCCATTGATGTGAACACGGGCCGCTACGTAGGACGACACAATTTAGAAGACACTATTATAAAAACAAACTTAGAAGCGGTGAAAGAAATAGCGTATCAATTGAGACTTCGAAATTGCGGCGGAATTATTATTTTAGATTTTATAGACATGGAAAAAGAAACCAATCGGGAAAAAGTTCTGACGGCGCTAAAAGAAGAGCTAACAAGAGACCGGGCAAAGACAAATGTATTGAGCATGTCATCATTGGGACTTGTGGAGATGACAAGAAAACGCACGCGGGAAAGCTTGACCAAAACTCTTTGTGAGCCTTGTAATTACTGTGATGGAAAAGGGTATCTGAAAAGTAAGACCACCATCTGTTATGAGATTTTTAGGGAGCTTCAACGGGAGACGCGCATCAAGGATGTACAGGTGACTCAAGTTCATGTGCATCCCGAAGTTGCGGACTGGTTATACGACGAAGAGCGCGAAATGCTTGAGGAAACTGAAAAAACCTTGGGTAGAAATGTGATTATCAAGGCAGAACCGGCTTTTCACCTGGAACAATTTGATGTGGTATCCCGGGCCTAAAGCGTTGACAAAACAAGGCTTTCTGTGAGAAAAGTTCCAATCCAGCACATTAGTCTTTAAGGAGAAGTTGATCATGATCCCATATGCCGTTATTAAAACAGGTGGCCGCCAATACAGAGTTTCACCTGGTGATTCATTGAGTGTTGAAAAAATTGATGGAAAAGCTGGGGACGTGATTGCCTTGGACGAAGTTTTGATGATCGGTGGATCACAAGTTCTCATCGGCCAGCCCAATGTTGCGGGAGCAAAAGTCAGCGTAGTGATTGAACGTCAATATCGTGGTGAAAAAATCCTCGTCTTCAAAAAGAAGCGCCGACACAAATATAGAAACATGAGAGGTCACAGGTCTGAACTGACAAGACTTTTTGTTTCTGAAATCGCATCATCCGTAGGTCATTTTAAAGCAGAGACAAAAGCAAACGTTTATGACTCTGATCGGTACGCCGCTAAAAAAGCTGCGGCCATTGAAGCTAGAGCAAATGCTAAAGCCAGTGGAGAAGAGGGCGTTGAGAAAAAAGCGGCCCCCACAAAAAGAACTCCTGCTCCTAAGAAAAAACGGTCTCCCACAGCTGCTGGAAAACGTGGCGGCGTGAAAAAGACCGGCGGGAAAAAAGTAAAAAATAAATAGAGGTGAACAATGGCAACGAAAAAAGCTGGTGGTAGTACTAGAAACGGTAGAGATTCACATAGTCAGAGACTAGGTGTTAAACGCTTTGGCGGAGAAGAGGTTCTTCCGGGAACAATAATTGTTCGCCAGCGAGGGACCCAGTTTCACCCAGGAGTGAATGTTGGATTAGGAAGAGATTTCACTATTTATTCTCTCATAAAGGGAAAAGTGTCATTCACCAGAAAAACTAAGACACGTCAGTTTATTAACGTCGTGCCCGCTTAAGTATTTTAAAAGAAAGTAGATTCGAGGGGTGAGAAACATTTCTCACCCCTTTTTATTTTTATGAAGTTCATTGATGAAGTAAAAATTTTTGTTCGTTCCGGAAATGGTGGCCCAGGCGCTATCTCATGGCGTCGAGAAAAATTTGTCCCACGCGGCGGTCCCGATGGCGGAGATGGCGGGTGTGGCGGCAATGTTATTTTTAAAGTGAATAAGCAATTAGGGACACTTTTGGATTTTAAATTTAATAAAAGGTTTTTAGCTGAGGACGGGAATTCCGGCGAGCGTCAGAACATGACTGGCGCTGGCGGGAAAGACGCGGTTATTCAAGTTCCATTGGGAACGGTTGTAAAGTCCGCGGATGGGACTGAAACATTAGCTGACTTAAGTACCGGGGAAGCCACCTACATATTTTTAGAGGGTGGCCGCGGCGGCAAAGGTAATAGTTTTTTTAAGAACAGTGTTAATCAAGCGCCCAAGTACGCCCAACCCGGTGAAAAAGGTTCCGAGGCTGAAGTTAAACTGGAATTAAAATTACTAGCGGACGTGGGAATCATTGGATTTCCAAATGCGGGAAAATCTACTTTAATTTCAAGAATCTCCGCTGCACGTCCAAAAATTGCTGATTATCCCTTCACAACGTTAGTTCCCAATTTGGGAGTTGTGCAAGGTGCCGGGGATAAATCATTTGTTGTTGCAGATATTCCTGGGCTCATAAAAGGTGCCCATACAGGTGCGGGACTTGGAATAAAATTCCTTAAACACATTGAAAGAACAAAATATTTTGTTCATCTCATAGACGCTTCTGGTTTTTCCGGACGAGATCCAGCAGAGGATTTTGAAGATATAAATGAAGAACTTCGGCTCTACGACAAAACAAAAAAAGAAGAAGAAGGATTTTTTGAGTTAGGAACCAGAAAACAAATTGTCGTATTAAATAAGAGTGATGTCTTAAATGAGACATCTAGGAAAGAATTGATCGGAAAATTTAAGAAAAAGAAAATGAACCCTCTATTTTTGTCGGCTGTCACGGGCCAAGGGATCAAAGAACTTGTGGATGAAATGACGAGGTTACTCAATGATTATGAAAAAGAAAACATCAGTTAAAACAAAGGCCAAGCCCACCAAAAAGGTTAAGGCAAAGCCAAAAGTTATAAAGAAAACGGTAAGCAAAGCTAAAAACTTGTCTGATGAAACTGTTGGCATATTTGGCGGAGCTTTCAATCCAATCCATGTGGGACATTTGAATGCCGCTATGACGGTGAAGCAGGAGTTGGGTTTAGACAGAATTATTTTTGTTCCAACAAATAAAGCGCCACACAGAGACATCTCTGGCCCATCTCCTGAAGATCGTATGGAGATGATAAGCGCTGCGGTTGGGGCGTACAAGCCAGACCTCGATGTTGATGATTTAGAAATTAAGCGTGGCGGCGTTAGTTTTACCGTGGATACTCTGGAAGCCTACAGTAAAACTCACAAGCCAGATAATATGTTTTTTATTCTGGGCGCGGATGCTTTTAAAGAATTCTCCAAGTGGAGGGACATCCCCAAGCTATTAAAGTTAACAAATTTTATTGTCATCTCTAGGCCTGGAACTGAGATTTCACTTTTTGAAGAAGATCTTCCAGAGGAGATCAAACCGATTTTAAAATCCACATCCGGGGATAAGGTGATGCTTAAAACTAAGCGCACTATTCAAATTGTGGAGCTTGAGGACGTAAACGTTTCTTCTACGGATATAAGAAAGCGTTTAAGGGCAGGTGGAGACGCAAAAAACATGGTGTCACCACCTGTTTTAGAAATGATTGAGTCTAAGGGTTTTTACAAGCGCTCCGTTCCCGCCATTAAAGATTACAGAAAATTCTGTTTTTTTATTTCTAATAATGCTCTGGACAGAAAAGCATTGGCGTTAAAAATTTATGATATGACCGCACTTAATACGTATTCAGACTTTTCCATAATCTGTAGTGCGACCAGTACTAAACACGCGGTCTCTATTGCACAAAATATTGTTGATAAAGTTAAAGAGGAGTTTGGCCTTGGACCCTTAAGTTTTGAGGGAGCTAGAGAAGGACAGTGGGTG
>JBBQPV010000122.1:0-6299 GCA_038216925.1 Bdellovibrionia bacterium | reverse complement strand
CTTTGTAAGATCTAGCTTTTGCTGGATCTTGATCCGCCTTTTTAAGAAGGTAATTTCCTATAGCCAAAGCATCAATGTTGGTGCCCATGAAACAACGGTAGGCATCCTCCGGCGTGCATACAATGGGCTCGCCCCTCACATTAAAGCTTGTGTTTATAATTAACGGACAGCCCGTCAGCTCATTAAATTTTGAAATCAATTTATGAAAACGCGGGTTGGTTTCTTTGTGCACGGTTTGAATTCGCGCAGAAGAATCAACGTGTGTTACAGCGGGTAATTCATTTTTAACTTCAGAATTCACCGGTGCAACAAACATCATATAGGGACTGTCCCCCTCAAAATCAAACCACTGAGACGCATGTTCTGCTAAAACACTCGGTGCAAAGGGACGGAAACCCTCTCTAAATTTTATTTTAAGATTCAGTTCTGACTGCATATTGGGATTTCTAGCATCGGCAAGTATACTTCTATTTCCCAGTGCCCTTGGTCCAAATTCCATGGCCCCTTGAAACCATCCTAATACTTTTCCTTCATTAATCATGGCGGCGGAAAGAGCTATAAGTTCTTCATCTGAAAGTTTAATATATTTTGCGTCCAGTTTTCTGAGACTTACTTCCACTTGGTCATTGGTGAATTCTGGACCGGTGAATCCTCCGCCCATCACATTGCCATCTTGAGGGCGCGTGCGATTACCCCCAAAATACAGGTGGTGTGCTACGAGAGCCGCTCCCACAGCCCCTCCCGCGTCCCCAGCAGCGGGTTGGACCCAAATATTTTCATATGCTCCGTCTTTTAAAATTTTCCCGTTAGCGACGCAGTTTAGAGCCACCCCTCCCGCTAGACAGAGATTTTCTGAAGGCAACTCTATCCTTAAAGATCTTGTGATTCGTAAGACCACCTCTTCAGTCACGCTTTGAATGCTTGCTGCCATATCCATGTATTTCTGAGACATAGGGTCATTTGGCTCCCGGGCAGGACCGTCAAAAAGTCTGTTGAATTTACTATTAGTCATTTTTAGACCAGTACAATAGTCAAAGAATTCTTGATTAATCTTAAAAGAGCCATCGGCTTTCAAATCTATAAGGTTATCTAAAATTTCCCTTTTATAAATAGGCTGTCCATATGGAGCCAGCCCCATCAACTTGTATTCTCCAGAATTTACTTTAAATCCGCAGTAAAAAGTAAAGGCGGAATAGAGAAGTCCTAGTGAATGGGGAAAGGAAATTTCTTTAATAATTTTTAATTGTGAGTCTTCACCTTGGGCCACGGAAGTAGTAGCCCATTCACCCACCCCGTCCATTGTCAAGACAGTCGCATCTTTAAATGGGGATGGGAAAAAGCCGCTAGCGGCGTGACTCAAATGATGTTCTGAAAATAACAATTTTTCGCCAACACTTGATTTGGAAGAATATTTTCCCAATTCTTTAGTTAAAAGTTTTTTAAGAAATAATTTATCCTTAAGCCAAAGAGGCATGGATTTCATGAAGGATTGAAATCCCCGTGGTGCAAATGCAACATAGGTTGTGAGAAGTCTCTCGAATTTTAAAAAAGGTTTGTCATAAAAGATGACGGCATCAATTTGATCAAGATTTAGATTCGATTGCTCAAGACAAAAAGATAAAGACCTGTGCGGAAAAGCAGAATCATTCTTAATTCTAGAAAATCGTTCCTCCTGAACGGCATAGACAATTTTCCCGTCAACCAGTAAACACGCGGCACTGTCATGGTAAAATGCAGAAAGCCCAATTATTTTCATAAAATTAAAATTGCCGTCTTAAAGAAGTGGGGTCAATCTCTTTTACTTTTCTTTCAAGCCAATAGGATGTCTCTTCTGATTTTAAGCGAAGGCTGAGAACGTCTTTTTTACGTAATCTTAGAATGAGACCTATAGGGGTGATCACCAAATAAAATAATACACCCATGATCAAAGGATTAGTGATTTTCTCTAAAATTTTACCAAGAGTTTCCCAAAGTTTATTTAAAGGAAGGAGAGCCTTTGGCCATACTAATGATGTGGAGATAAATGCGAATGAGAGGATGAGAAATGAGATTTTTAAGGAGTGTTTTCTGAGCAGCGGTGCGAGAGCTACAATCAGAAATACAACAGCAAATACGATTCCAAAAGTACGGTCAGAAGTCTTAAGGCGCTCCATAAATTTAATTGAACGCCGCACTAGTTGCAAAGTAAAGTAATAACGTCTTATAATGGGCATCAAATGACGGAACAAAACTCCAAGACCCGAATATTAATTGTAGATGACGACAAAAACAACGTCGACCTCATGTCCGAAGTTCTTGAAAAACAAGGGTACAAAATTTCACAGGCTTACAATGGCGCCGAAGCCATGCATATTATCAAAGCTTGGAACCCACACCTCATCCTTTTAGACGTGAACATGCCTGAAATGGATGGTCTTGCCACCATAAAACACATTCGCACTCTCCCCAATCATGAGTATATCGCTGTAATTTTTGTCTCCGCCAACATGTCCAGTGAAGATGTGGTCCGGGGTCTTGACGGTGGTGCTGACGATTATCTTACTAAACCCTTCAGAATGGATGAACTCCTGGCTAGGGTAAGGGCAAAACTGAGAATCAAAGAACTCCATGATCAACTCAAAAGAACTACTAAACGCCTAGAGGAACTTGTTGATACCGATGATCTTACAGGACTTTTTAATATGCGTTCGTTTTTTAAACGCACCGACCAAGAGCTACTCAGAGCCAAGAGGTATTCAAAAACCACTTCTTGTATCATGATGGATATGGATTTCTTTAAAAACGTGAATGACCAAAATGACCATCTCTTTGGAAGTTGGGTTTTATGTCAAGTGGCTGACGTGATAAAAAAAAATGTGCGGGCAACAGATATTGCAGCCCGATACGGCGGGGATGAGTATGTCATTCTACTTCCTGAGACGGATTTAGCAGGAACGGAAAGACTCTCAGAGCGAATGAGACAAAGTATTCAGCAAACGGTTTTCTCCCAGGGCAAACACAAAGCAAAAGTAACCTGCAGTTTTGGCATAGCCGCGTGTTCCTCCAAAATTACCATTGATGGGAAAGAATTTATTCGCATAGCCGATCAAATGCTTTACGAAGCCAAAAATGCCGGGAGAAACTGCATTAAAACAAAAATCATTTCATAATAATTTAAGACTTACGGTTTCACCCCTAAGTTAAATTTGCCATCCTGCTTAGCTTTTTGATTTAATTCGATTTCAGACTTCTTGATTTGATTTTTTAATATTTTATAAACCTCTGACTTTTTAAACACGCTTTGACTTTGAGCTCCAGTCTTATACTCATGGGATTGGCCCTGAGGCATAAACCCGGCAACGGTTTTCATAGTCCACGCCATGGTTTCAGGAAAAAATACGCCTACAGCCAGGCGCACTTTAGCCGCCAAAGACGGAATCAGTTCTGTTTTTCTTAATGCCGCCGCCCGTACAATTTTCTTAGCCGCTTTCCCCGCAGACATTGAAAGACCGGGCAGACTGTCAGTTGTTGAAAACCATGCGAATTCTTTTTCATGGGCCCCTTTGAACACAGCTTGGATGGGAGATCCTGTGCGCATCACCGTAGGATAAATGGTGGTCACACTGATGCCATCGCCAGCTAACTCTGCCGTTATACCTTGAGAAAATCCCGCCAATGCAAATTTTGAAGTGTCATAGGTCAACATATGGGGAACTGCAATTTTTCCACCCAATGAACATATGTTTACAATTCGTCCTGGATTTCCAGTTTCCCTAAAATGATCCACAATAAGGCGGGTTAACCGGATCACGGCAAAGACATGTAATTCCATCTGGGCCCGGAAATCAGCCTCGGTGAGGGAATCATAGGGAGAAACTAAAATAGCTCCAGCATTGTTGACAAGAACGTCAACGGTGCCTACCTTTTTGATTAAATTTTCTAAAGCCCTCTCAGTTTTATCTTCATCGGTGATGTCACAGTCGGAAATAAAGACCGTCTTCCCGGGATACTTCTTTTCTAAGAGGAGCTTAGCACTTTTCAGCTCCTTCAAATCTCTGGCAATAATCGCAACTTTTGCCCCATTAAATAAAAATTCGTCGGCCAGGGCCAAACCCAATCCTCTTGAACCACCAGTTATTAAAACGGTCCTTGTCTTAAATGATTGATCATGTTGCATTTTGTGATTTCTCCTCTTTAGCCACTGTTAAAATATTTGCAATATTAAGTCCATTAACTAATAAATCATAGACGATTATTCATTCCTCTGGCATTTTATAGCCATGACACCCACCGTAAAATCTCTAGAAGAACTCCTCATAGACAAAACCCTAGTTCCACAAGGACCTTGGGAACTGCGGGCTATCATTGATGAGGATAGCCTTTGTTATTTGGTTTGGAATAAGGAAACTAAAGAAGGTCTCATTATTGACCCTGTAATGGAAAGTGTTGAGACAACATTTAGACTTGCATGCGCTCAGGGGAAAATGAAATGGCTTGTCTTTGATACCCACACCCACGCCGATCATATTTCTGGAGCCGCTGAAATTTCTCGAAAATTAAACGTCCCTTTGATTATGCATGAGAAGGCTCCCAGTAAAAAAGTAGATCTGCGCGTGAGCCGAGATATTCATTGGCAATTAGAACAGAACTCTTTACAAATTCTTTACACCCCTGGGCACACCTCTGACGGAATGTGTTTGAAATGGGGTCCGTTTTTGTTCACCGGTGATTTAATATTGTTTGATGACACTGGAAGAGATGATCTCCCCACCGGTGAGGCTGCTGCACATTTTGATAGTTTAGAAAAAATTAGAAAACAAATTCCCAAGGAAACGCTTGTTCTGCCCGGTCATGATTCCAAGGGCGGACGAGTGGCAAGTTTAGAGTCTCAATTGAAATCCAACCCTTCATTTTTAGAAACGCGGGAACAATACATTAGCGGATCAGAAGCTTTTACCGCTCCCCCACCTAAACGCTACAAAGAATCTATTCTAGAAAATTGTAAATAATTTTTAGTTTCTTCTGACAATGAGAGTATCACCAGAATTCATGCCCATGCCTTGAGGTCCTGAGCCCGCTGGCCCATAGACAAAAATGGCATGAATACCTGCGCTGAGATTTACATTATAGGCGCCACTTCTAGTGGACGGTCCATTGGATTGAACAGGTAAATTAAAAGTGCCCACTGGCGCATTATCCACCCAAATCTGAACAGATCCATTTTGCGTTTGATACCCTTGTACTGAAATGGAGTAACTTCCGGCAGTTCCTGTTGTCACCGCAAGCTCCAGCCAAGGCTGCCGAGTTGGCATGACCCAGTTAGAACCGGGAGGAACAACTTCTGGAATATTGATGGCCGCTCCGCTGACTTCCGGTAATTTTGGAGCTAAACTTTGAGGAGGCCTTGGCGTAGAAAATACTTGTTTCACCCCGTTCCACTGACCTGTAGACAAATTGGTGATGTCTTCAGACAATCCCCAAAAACCCCAAACGCTATATTTAGTCACTTGTGCAAACTGCATGTAGAGTTCTCCACCTGCGGGATACCAATTTTGTAATAAATTATGTGTGATGATTTGTTGCTGACGTGGATCTCTTGCAGCTGCAAATTTAGGAACCAAACTTGGGTCAAGAGGTGAAGGACCGCCCACAGAGCCATTCTCCCCGTATCCACCTTCATACACAAACGCATGCACACCGTAAAACGTCGCGATTGCGCGAGTCTGCTGGTAACCCGTGAGACTGTTATCTAAATCCGCCATGTTCCCGTTTATCACGGCATTTCCCGAGGATGTATCAGCTGAAGTTGAGTAACCTGTTTGCGAGATGGCATAAATATCATTGGCAGGAGGCCCATAATTTTTGGACACGTATTCAAGCATGTCACTGTAGAAACCCTGCCAAGCGTTGTTGATGACAGAGCGAACTCTGGCGGGCTGGTCACTAAACACAGATTTAAAAATTCTATTAATTTCAATAGTGCGTTTTGCAATTCGACGGAAGCGCCAAATATCGGCATTACCAACTCCATCAAAATTTAAGTTAGATGACCCAGCGGCAACTTCGTCTATAGCCGCTTGTTTATTCCAGGGGCCTTGCACAAAACCTGTGTGCCACATTTCATTACTGTATTCTACGTACACTAACAAATTTGGATTTAGTTTTTGATGAAATAAAGTCGCCATTTGAAAAATGTAATTATCAGAAGCGTTCACGGGTATGTTTATCCACGGACTATGACCACTTTCATTGGAAGCGGCAATGATATATTCCCATGGAGGCCCATGAATGCCCTTGTGTGATGCTGAATAAACGGGACC
>JBBQPV010000121.1:0-6323 GCA_038216925.1 Bdellovibrionia bacterium | reverse complement strand
GCTGACAATGATGTTGTGGCTCTTTTTGAAACTTCCGGGGCTACTGGAAAACCAAAATGGGTTCCCTATACTCACACAATGATTCAACAGGCATGTCTGATTTTAAAAAGTATTTACCGAGTCAACGCCATCGATACATTTATGACTTACAATGCCTCTCTCATGCATCCATTTTACTTTATGCACGGACTGATGTTCCCTCTGATTTCAGGTGCGGCCATTGACATTTCTGACTACGCCGCCACTGCGCCAGAAGAATTGGCAAAAGAAATGCTGGAAGCAAAGGTAAGTCGAGTCATCATGAAAGCAACACTCATACATGATTGGCTGATGAATTTTAAAAATCTCAATCTCAAAATACCTACTCTAAGAAGTATAACTCCAGACTTTGGCGCAATCAATCCCGCAACTTATGAAATGGCCCTTCAAGAGTTCAACGTGAAAATTTTAAATATTTACGGCTCCGTAGAAAGCTGTTGGGCAGTGGCCGCCCGGCAATTTGAAGAACCTGAACCCGCCCAATCGGTAGGGAGATTTCTCCCAGGAGTTAAAACTCGAATTGTAGATGAAAACGGAGATGACATTCCTGGAAACAAAAAACAGATGGGACAACTCATTATTTCTGGAACCACACTCCCAACTAGTTATCACAATAATAAAGAGGCCACAAAAATGAATATGCGTGGCGCTTGGTTTTTCACAGGGGACATGGTTGAAGTAGACAAGCAAGGTATTGTGAAGTTTGTAGACCGCAAAGATAATATGCTTTCCGTATTAAAGGAATGGGTGGTGCCTGCAACTATTGAAGAGTGCATCGCTAAAATGGGCGCTGTAGATAAAGTTGCGGTTATCCATACAAAAGATTCTTTTGGAAAGAACATTATTACGGCAGTCATTGCTAAAAAGCATGGGTCGGAATTGAATGGTCAAGAAGTACAGGCTCACTGTGCAACACTGCCGGAAAAACATCGGCCTCACAGCATCGTATTTATGAATGAACTTCCTATGAGTCCCCGTGGGTTTGTGGATAAATATAAACTCCGCTATGAATTTAAATAATTTATTTTAATGTTTCACGGATTTTTTTAAGTTTCTCAATATACTTAATAGTCCTGATACTTTGATCTTTGGGAATTTCCGCTTGAGCGACAACATCGTCAATGAGTTTTCTACCAACTATTTTTTCTCCAAGTTCACGGTCCAATTCTGCCATCAAACCTGTCACACGAAGCCTATTGTCCCCGTAGGAATATTTAAAGGCATGTTCCGCTTTTTCCAAAGCATCTTTGAACTTCTTTTGTTCCTTAAGAAGGTGCGCATGCTGATAGAAAAAAGTAAATTCTTCTGGATAGACGGTTTCTAAACTCAAATATAAATCATGGGCCTTTTCTACCTGACCGGATTTCCACAGGCAATAGATGCGTTCCAAATTAAAGCCCCGCTCCACCCGCTCGTCTAAGCCAGATTCCTTAATCATAACGGCGTATTCTACAGCGGCTTTACCGTAACTCTCTTTACTGTGCTGCTCATCCTTTAGAGACTCGTAGCTTTCCCCCATGGCTTCCCAAAGGTCAGCTTTGGTCCACTCTTCATCTTCAAGATTTTTTGGGAATTTCAAGAGCCATTTTGCGCTGGTCACAACATAACCATTTGCTGCGTCTTCCAATTTTTTATCAGGAATTTCCGCTGCCACCTTGGCCATTTGTTGAGCGCGCTCAACGGTGAGAGTGGAATGGGGATACCAATCAATAGCAGAATTTAGAAACTCAACGTAGGAGGTTTTATCGGGTAAAAGCGAATGCACGCCTAACTGAGCGGATAAAAGCTGATTACGCCTAAGATCATTTGCCGTCCATGAGCGGCTGGCTTTCACCAAATAAAAATGGGCGTGAGCAAAATCTTCATTGTCCAAGTAATGTAATCCCATTTCGTAAGCGGCCTGAGGATTTTTTTCCCCGTTGGCCATTTCTTGTTTCTCTGCAAAAGAAATATTCTTATTTTTTAAAGCTTTTTTCATTTCTTTTACAAATGCCTTAGTTTTTCTACTGCCCACAATTCTTGAAATTTCTTCGCCGTCATTACGGGCAAAGATAATTGTTGGATAACCTTTGATATTGTATTTGGATTTCAACTCCCAGGATGTAGATTTATCCGCGTCCAACTTTAAAAAAACAAAATTATTCTTAAATTCTTGAAATTGAGGTGAAATGAACACCGTTTCATCCAGCATGTTGCATGGGGGGCACCAGATACCAAAAAAATCAATCATGAGAGGTTTATTCTCAGTCTTTGCAATCCGAAATGCCTGCGCGGCATCGTTCAAAATAAATACCCGTGACTTTATGGATTCCTGAGTGGCAGCTTGTTTCACCACCGCCTCCTCTTGTGGGCCCTGGGCTTTTAAATCACCACTGCAAGAAAATTTTTGTTTTTTAGGAACGCAGTATGTGTCTTTATCGTCGCAAATAAAAAGTTCTGTGGAAATTTCACAATCCGAATAGGCAGAATTCCATTTGGCCTCGATGTTTTGTGTCCCAATATCTAATTTTGCCGTGACGGACGTTTTCCCACTCTTTAATATGACTTGGGATGGCGCTTTCAGATTAAAATGGTGGCCCATGGGTGGGTTAAAAACCACCGTCAAAGGTTTAGTGTGGACGATCTTCATTCTATAAAATAATTTTTTTATTATTTCTTCAGATTCCTTGGCGTCACCGAATCCCACAGATCCGCAAGCTAAAATTAAGACTAAAATCTTCTTCATTTGATCCCCTCCACAACTTCCGCAGCCTTTGTTATATCCAAGGTTTCAGTGCGTTGCTTTACAAATCTATCGTACAATGGTGTTCCCTTATAATGATGTTTTGCCAACTTCTCAAAATAGTCTTGAGCCTGAAATAAGGCTTCTCCTGCTTCCAAGGGCTTTCGAAGCCATCGGCCATCGGGCATGAGCATGCGCGCTTTCACATTATCTTTCAAATAGGTTTCTAATATGGTGTCTCTTACGTAACTTTTGAGTTCCGGTTCATCAATGGGAAATGCAATTTCTATGCGCCTATAAAAATTCCGGGGCATCCAGTCAGCGCTGGATAAATAGACTAGAGGACTGTTCCCATTTTTAAAATAATAAATTCGACTATGCTCAAGAAACTTATCAACAATGGATAGCACTCTAATATTTTCACTTAGCCCTACAACGCCAGGCCTCAGAACGCAGGTGCCTCGGACAATCAGGTCTATTTTAACTCCTACCTGAGACGCGGAGTACAATTCTTGGCAAAGTTTAGCATCAACAAGGGAATTAATTTTAACGATAATCCTGGCGTTCTTGTCTCCTTCTTTTGCAAGGCGCGCCTCATTCCTAACCCACTGGGTGATTTTTTTATGAAGCTGCTCCGGTGCCGTCACAAAGGATTCAAACATCCGAGGGAGGCGTCCGCTTTCTAATGATTTAAATAATTTTTCCGCATCACGCCCAAAACCTGTGTGGGTCGTGAGGAGACTTAAATCCGTATACGTCCTAGCAGTAGCTGAATTATAATTCCCCGTACCTACATGAACAAATGAGGTCACATCTTTCTTATCTCGTCTTATAATCTGCGTGGTCTTACAATGGATTTTCTTGTCACCAAACCCCTTAAGAACTTTAACCCCATGTTTTTTGAATTCTTTCACAAGACCAATATTTATGGCCTCATCAAACCGGGCACGTAATTCCACCAAAACGCTGACGGCCTTTCCCTTTTTAGCTGCTTGAATAAGAGCCTTTGCAATAGGAGAATCTTTGCCAGTTCTATAAAGTGTTTGCCTGATGGCCACAACATTTGGATCATCAACGGCCGCTTCTAGAAGTTTTACTACAATATCAAAAGAATCGTAAGGATGGTGAAGAAGAATGTCATGGCCCTGAATAATTTTAACAAGATCGGGAGCCCATTTAACTGAATGGCGGGCCACATCTTCTATAACTTTAGGGAAGCGGAGACTTTCAAAATCCACATGCTCGCGGAGCCGCCATAGAATTTTTAAATCAAGAGGCAAATCGTATTTATAAATAGATCGTTGAGACAATTTGAATGCTGCCGCTAGCGCCAGCGCACCTTCAGCAATACTCGGTGCGTCTACTTCTAAGCGCACCACTGGTAACCGGGCTCGAGACTTAAGCGCTGCCTCCATGGAATTTAATAATTCCTCAGGTTCTACATCAGGATCTATTTTTACGTCTGCATCCCTTATCACTTTAAAAGGAAATGCCTCCAAAACCGTATCATTTGGAAAATAATTTTGGGCTGCGGCGGCCATCAGTCTTTCAGATAAAATATAGTGGTGCTTTGCTTTGGCGATGCTTGGAGGAAGGAGAACAAGCCTATCCGCACCCTCCGCCAAATTTAAGATGGCCAGCTTATCTTTGAGCTTCACAAAAACATGGATAGACCCGCCGGAAAGGGCTTTGAAGCTTTCCGAGCCGCTTAAATATTGAATTTTGGGTGCCGGCGTGTGCTTCACAAAATATTCTAATATTTCTGTTTCCTGGGAACTCACATCCGTCTGTAAAAATAATTCAGCTTTCTTTAATTTTAGCAGTATTTCCTTGAGAGTTTCTGCCTGCCGTCCTTTTTGTGCTAAAGTCCATTCTCGGATTTGATAAAGTGTATCTGATATTTTTGAACCATCTTCTTGCTTGGAATGGGGATGGGATCTAGCTTTTCTTTCTAGGCCAGCTACTCTGATCATAAAAAATTCATCTAGGTTTGAGCTGACAATAGAAACAAATTTCAGTCTTTCAAGGAGCGGATACGATTCATCCTGAGCTTCCTCCAAAACACGATCATTGAACGCCATCCAACTTAATTCTCGGTTAAAAAGGAGTGGGACTTTGTTGTGACTCATGGAAAAAGACTATCTCAATACACCTTGCCACACAATAAAGACCTTGTTAAATTTCCGGTGTGAGTAGCACAGTTGATGCAGTCAAAGCCCAGTATGAACTTTTTCCTTACCCAAGAGTTTCTTGGTTTGCCAGACCACACAAATTGGCCAACATTCATGCTCACTATGAAGTCGGCAGCGCACTGGTTCACCGGAAAATAAATTCGTGCTGTAATAAAAAAATTGCATTATTGGGATCTGGGACCTTAGAGCCGCAAGTCTTTGCCGCTAGTCATCCCCAATCAAAAATTTACGCCTGTGAATTGAGTGAGAAAACTATTGGAATTGCAAGACGGAGATGCAAACTTGCACAATTAAAAAACATTGAATTTTATAATCAAAGTCTTTCTGATTTTTCAAATTCTATAAACATCAAATTTGATTACATTCACTGCTTCGGAGTACTGCACCACCTGCCCAATTTAAATGATGGATTTGCCGTCATCTCAAACCTCCTCGAAGAAAACGGGTTTGCCAGAATAATGGTGTATTCAAAATCAAGCCGACAAAGAATTAAGCACGTTCAAAGAATGCTAAAACTTCTAGGTATGGACGTGAGACAGAAAAACTTCCGGCGGCAAACTGCAAAGTTAATGGCCCATATCCCTGACTCCCATCCGTTAAAGCTGACTTACCTTATGCATCCGGAAATTAGAACTAAACAGGGCCTGGGAGACAGTTTTTTGCATCCCTTTGAACTCAGTCCATCATTGGACCAACTAGAAATAATTTTAAAAAATAACGGCCTTTTTTTACATAAGTGGGATTTCTCGGAAAATGCTTTTGCGCTCCTGGATGGCGCAGAGGGGCACTCTGTTGTAGAAAAAATTAAATACTTAGAGGCTTTTGACCAATGGCCACTCAATTTTACGTTTTGGGTTTCCAAAGTCACGCCATTACCCGATGACCGCCTTAAATCATTGGCCCTGTCTCCCCTTTTTAAACATGGCTTCAAATATTCGAGTTTTTACTCCACTCTTTTGAGGCGTCGGGTGAGTCTCACCGGTATTCAAAAGCGTCTATTAAAGAAACTTGAAACCAGGACCATTTCAATCCTTGAACTTTCTAAAATAGAAACCGAAGCGGCGATCACATTATTAAAATGTCGCTTAATCTTAGAAGTGAATTCGTCATGATCTCCATTCAAGAATGGTTGCATCTTAATTTTAAAACCCAGTCTAGAGTTACACTCACCTGGTACTGGGAACCTTTTCATTTCACTGGCCTAAGTGTAAAAGCTTGGGCAACTGAGCATCAAAAGACTGATGAACAAGTTCTCTCCCGTCTTGATGACAACTCAGTCCCCTCTGCACCTGCTAACTTAAGAAAGAGACTTCGTGGACTACTTGATCCACTTGATAGAGTGCTCCCCCTAGACCCAAGTTCACGGATCC
>JBBQPV010000120.1:0-6363 GCA_038216925.1 Bdellovibrionia bacterium | reverse complement strand
CTGGACGTCAAGCCATCACATACGGTGAAGGATTCGTCGTTTCAAAAAATGATGATCTCCCTATGCCTTATTTCTTTGACGGAATGATGGCTCGTTGGAGCTGGGATTTCATGGATCTAGACTTTGGTGGAGCTAAGATGGCAGACGCCGGATTTGCTCTAGGCTCAACTGACACAGAAGTTGTTGTGTACGGCGCGAACTTTGGTTTCAAAACATTACCTGATGTTTTGAAAAAGTTTGACGTTTTCGTTTTAGATGTTCAAGGAGATTCTGGTACTGGTGCCGCAGCTTCTGCTACACCAAACTTGGCTCTTCCTGGATTCACCGGTGGTGGAGCATGGAACATCCTGACCTACGGTCTATATGGAAAACTTGATTTCGCCATGGTTGATTTGAAGTTGAATGCTGCATTTCAATCTGGGAAACAAAAAGCAACAACCGCAGGTGTGACCGATACAACATTCAGCGGAAACGCGTTTGATGTTGAGCTTGGTGTCAACTTTCCCGAATTCATGAAAGGCCGCTTTTATGTTGGCTACCACATGGACTCCGGAGCTGACACAACCACTGGTGGTGCTGTATCAACTGGTACAAACGCTGGATACCAACCCATGTTTTATGATGTTAACAAATACAGCGTCGCAAACATCTGGGGAATGGGTAACTTAACCAATATCAGTTTAGGTCTCACATTGAATCCTTCAGAAGAATCTTCTTTTGGAATTGATGCAAACCTTGCTAGCAGAACAACTGATAAATCTGGCGCAACTCTTGTCCCGGCTCAATACGGTAATGCGTATGCAGTTGGTTTACCCACCACTGCAACAGACAAAGCTTTAGCTACAACCGTAGGGTTGTGGGCTAACCACATGTACGGACATGGATTGTCTTCTTACGTTGGTGTGAACTACATCATGCTCGGTAACTACTATAAAGCTGTCGGCGCAAGCATTGGTAGCGGTATTGCTGCTAACTTGAAAGCAACATACAGTTTCTGATTTGAGAGTTTAATTTTATCAAAAACCCAAGGCGTAAAAACCTTGGGTTTTTTTATTTAGTTTGTTTTAAAATCGTATTCGGCGTGGACAACAGTATTTACAGCAGGTCTCACTGCAAAAGTTATCATGTTTGTACCCGCATTCCAGGTCCACCCAACCGCATTAGCGGCAGGACTGAAACTAACTACAGGTTTAGAGAGCGGAGTATAATTGAGAGTCATACTATTGAGCAATGGCAAATCATGGATTACTCCGGATATTTGAGAGAGCATCTGGGCAAAACTTCCTGCTCCATTATCGCAAATACTTCCCACAACGCTGCCATTTCCTGCGAGAGCGGACATTTGTTCGTAAACTGTTCCATAGTGGCCAGAGTAGTAAGGCGCCTGTGCTTGCTGAGCGGCTAAACATCCAGTATCGCCAGTTTTTATGATGATAGAATTTGCTACAACACTTTTTTGTCCGTTCCAAGTAGTAGTAACTTTGTTTAACAAAGTTTGCGGCTGATCATAATCTTCCAGGGGAACGTATCCGGGATCGTTGGGTAACTGACCACCAACAGAGCGCTCGTCTTCATCGGTAAGAAATATTAAGGCAAGGTTACTATAGTCTCGGAAAAATCCTACGTTACTGGAATCTTTCAAATCGATGGCTAAATTCGCGGCGTAGATTCCGCGCTCATCGCCGGATCCAACTTCATCTTGTCTTTGGATGATACTGTTAAATAAATTAGTTACGTTAGGTGTGGAATTATTTAAAATATAAGATCCAAAGCTAGGCTGAACACTAGATGTCTTAGGCCCAATGAATCGACCACGGGCACCTTGCACCCCATTAGGTGTATTACAAAGTCCGCCAGCAATGGGGCAGACATCGGTGTTTGTTACGGCAAGTTGCCAATCCATTCCACTGGAATTTAAATTGTTCGCAAATCCATTGAATGCAGTTCCTAAATTTGCCTGCTCAGTTCCCATAGAGCCTGAGTTATCGTCAACAATAAGAATATCTACCTTATTAGTGCGTGTAAAAGTCAGGTCTTGAGCCACATGGGCAAGGCCGTCGCCCTTCAGGCAAGGAGCGGAAACGTTACAAGCGTCGGCAGGCTTTTGCGTGAAATTAACTTTGTTACATCCGACGGCAAAGGTGACCGCTAATATTGAAATTATCCAAAACTGCTTCTTCATATATTCCTCTTTCAAGGGAGGTACAATCCAAGGCCTGTGCCGCACCAAATTTGGCATTTAAGTCATTGTTTTTACTCATATTTTAAAATTACCTAATTATTTTTGAGTGTCGAAGATGTGGTCATAAAATCATTACAAAATTTCTTATTTGTTTAATAATTACAAGCTGTTACGATGACATAAAACAGTGAAACAACGGCCGTTTTAGAGGGCCATTTTTGGGGAGGGGACTTAAATTATGGAAACTAATGAGAAAATATCTAAGTCCAAACTGTCTAAGGAAAAAGCAGGTACCTCTTTTTGGCTCAAAAGCGTCCTCCTCTTTTCTGCATTTATGATGATGTTTGTTGGCCTAGATCGGCTGGAAATTTTTGAAAACTTTAAGAGTCCTGGCTGGCAACTTGAGAGGCACTGGAAGAGAGATTTCTTAAAATTAAAAAATTCAGGCGCTTTATCTCCTGGATTTAAAAGAATTAAAAAAGTGGAATACATTGCCACCACCAAAGGGCTTAAAGAATTTCTAATTCGCTACGGAGCCCCACCATTTGATGTGAAGGCAGAGGGGCAAAATATTTTAGAAATTTTCATGGACGAACTTGATACTTGCGGCGTTGTTATTCAGTACGATCTTATCGATAGCAAAGGAAACACGATCTTTGAATTAGGCCGCACATATAACTTATCGGGAAAATCATTTTCCAATTAGGTCTAGAAATTCTTTTCTTGTGGCAGGATCAGTTCTAAAATCCCCCAACATAGAACTTGTAATCATAGATGAATTTTGTTTTTCCACACCTCTCATCATCATGCAGAGATGCTTAGCTTCCATGACAACTCCCACGCCGCAAGGATTTAAAAGTTTTTGAATAGTTTCTGCAATTTCTGTGGTCATGCGCTCTTGTACCTGAAGTCGCCGGGCGTACACTTCCACCAGTCTTGCCACTTTACTTAAACCCACTATTTTCCCATTGGGAATATAAGCAATGTGAACTTTTCCAAAAAATGGGAGCATGTGGTGCTCACAGAGGCTATAGACTTCGATGTCACGGACAACAACCATTTGATCATATTGTTCATTAAAAATAGCTTTGTTGAGAACTTCCTCTGGATTAATGGTGTAGCCGCTGGTTAAAAACTTCAGTGCTTTGGCATAACGCATAGGAGTTTGCACAAGGCCTTCTCGGGAAGAATTCTCACCTAGTTCATCAATAATCTTTTTGATGTTGTCTGCTAAAGAATTAAGCTGATCTGACATTGAAAACCTCTTTTTTAAAGCATATAACAATCTTTTAAGAGGTGTGCCAATGAAAATCGGGAATTACACTATAAAGTCCGTCTTAACTGGTTCTTTTGCATTAGATGGCGGCGCCATGTTTGGGACTGTCCCAAAAGTTCTGTGGAATAAAACTAACCCTGCTGATGATAAAAACCGAATTGCCATGGAGGCCCGATGTCTCCTCCTTATTTCTGAAAAAAGAAAAATCTTGGTGGATGTTGGTTTGGGAGAAAGACTCTCTGAGAAATATGGAGAGAAATTCGCTTCAAAATTTACAGATATGTATAAGCTGGATCAGGAAAAGTTTTCTCTAGAAAAAAGTATTTTAAATCATGGATTAAAATTATCTGACATCACCGATGTCATATTAACCCATCTGCACTTTGATCATGCCGGAGGCGCCACTGTTTGGCGAGATGGTCGCCTGCAGCCCACATTTCCTTCCGCAAAATATTACATTCAAAAGAAAAATGTTGAAGTGGCTAAGACTCCCAATGTGAGAGAGAAATCAAGCTACTTTAAAGAAAATTTTGACGCACTCTTTGATTCCAATGTCATAGAAGTCATTGACGGTAATATAGAAAACCTCATTCCTGATGTCAGCGTGTTTGTGAGCAATGGTCACACGGAAGGACAACAGCTTGTTAGAGTGGGGAAACGCGGCTCCCGGGAAAGTATGATTTATTGTGGGGACATAATTCCTACCAGCAGTCACGTCCGCGGCCCTTTTATTATGGGGTATGACTTAAACCCTCTTCTGGTGATTGCAGAAAAGACTCAAATTTTACAAGAGATGTCCCAATCCGGCGGGATGATTTTTTTTGAACATGATCCTTACTTGGATGCGGCAAGAGTGGCCGTGGACGGGAATGATTTTGCTGTGAGTGAGAAGGTGATTTTTAATTGAGCTTATTGAGCGTTAAAAATTTAAAAAAAATATATAAGCAAGGTGATCAAAAAGTTAGCGCTCTTGCTGGACTGGATTTAGAGGTCGAAAAAGGTAAATTTGTTTCCATCATGGGCCCCTCTGGCTCTGGGAAAAGTACCCTCCTTCACCTTATTGGGGGCCTAGATAAGGCGACATCCGGCACAGTGGAAATCGACGGCAAAAATATAAATAAATTTAATGACAGAGACTTGTCTGTTTTCCGTAGACGACGACTTGGTTTTATCTTTCAATTTTTTAATTTGCTCCCCACCATGACAGCCCTTGAAAACGTTGCTTTACCGCTTCTGCTTGATGGTAAACCAATGGATGAAATCCACGATAAGGCATCTCTGCTTCTCAAAGATTTGGGACTTGCTAAGAGATCAGATCATACGCCGGATCAACTGTCCGGAGGAGAAATGCAGAGGGTGGCCATTGCCCGAGCCCTTGTCACCGAGCCTCTTCTTATTTTGGCCGATGAACCCACGGGAAATTTGGACAGTAAAACTGGAGCAGCGGTTTTAGAAATATTGTCGGAACTTTCCAAAAACAAGAAACAAACGATTTTAATGGTCACTCACTCCATAGAAGCGGCTAAAGCTGGTAATAGGCTCATCACCATGAGAGATGGGCGCATTCAAAGCGATGTTTAATCTTTTTCGGTACATCGGATTACGACATCTGAAATTGAAACCTCTGAGAACTATTTTGACAACATTGGGTATCTCATTTGGCGTGACGCTCTTTATTGCCATCAGGATTATCAATTATTCAACTCTGCAGTCATTCCAAGAAAGTATGGAAGCGGTTTCCGGGAAAGCAAGCCTGGTGGTGACTCAGCCGGGAGCAAGCTTTCCAGAAGACAAGCTTGAGGCATTAAAAAGTTTTAAAGAAATAAAGTCTGCGGTTCCCATGGTCCAGAGTCCCGCTTATTTTACCGCCGAAAATCGTATCGACGAGTCATTGATGATCATGGGCGTGGATTTATTGAAAGAATCTTCAGTGAGAAGTTATCAGACAACTGATCAGGAGGTCATGGACGACCCATTTATTTTTCTTAATCAACCAGATAGCGTGATTTTGACTAAGGAGTTTGCAGGACGGCATCACCTGTCAGTAGATTCAAAAATTTCCATAGCCACGGCACATGGGAAACGAACTCTTACGGTGCGGGGTTTACTCACTCCCGAGGGCCCTGCCAAAGCGTACGGCGGTACATTGGCTGTAATGGATATTGACGGCGCCCAAGTTACTTTTGGAAAAGAAGGAAAGTTAGACCGCCTGGATTTGGTGACAAGGGAGGGCGTAGATTTAGACAAATTGATTTTATCCGTGGAGCAGAGACTTGGACCGGGTTTTAAAGTAGAGCGTCCCCAAGAAAATTCACAAACCATGGAGAAACTAGTTAGGTCATATCAAGTCCTTTTGAGTTTCTTTTCCACGCTAGCACTGCTTGTTGGCGTTTTCTTAGTGGCTAACACTGTCGGGATATCTGTTGCGGAGAGAAAAAAAGAAATCGGTATCCTCAGGGCGTTGGGTGCCCCAAGAATTTACATCGCCATATTATTCGTGTCTGAAGCATTTTTCATGGGCATATTGGGCGCAGCCCTGGGAGTTTTTCTTGGTTGGGTTCTTGCGGGTCAACTCATAGTTATGGTGACAAGGTCCATGTCCAGTCAATACGTGATGCCCATCACTGCAAGTCACGTCAAGTTTAGTAACGACCAAATTTTTTGGGGCATTGCTGTGGGTACGGTGGTGTCAGTGCTCGCTGCTCTCTGGCCCTCTTTAAAAGCCGCCGCAGTCAAGCCTTTGGAGGCCATGAAGAAATTTGAGGGTGGTGCCAGTTCCGGAAATAAAATTTTTGGTGGAAAATTTTATTTAGGATGCGGCATGTTGGGGTATCTGATTTTATCTTCATTTGAGAATTGGAGTAATAAAGGGTATGTGCTGGGAATAATCGAACAAGGTTGCACC
>JBBQPV010000119.1:0-6363 GCA_038216925.1 Bdellovibrionia bacterium | reverse complement strand
GGTGGAGGGCTAATCTGAGGCTCCAAATACAAACCATGGCGCCAAAGAGAAGTTGTCGACAGCTCCAGCCTGGGAATAGCAAAATGTAGGTTAAAATCAAAATGCAAAAGCTGATACTCCAGGAAAAATCAACAAAACCATAATTTTTTACACGCACACAGATGGCCCACGTCAGCGTCATGAATGCCGTAGCAAATAGAAAAGTAAAAACGATGATAGGCCAATGCTCGTGCATAGTGACATTGTCCTCTTTAATCTGTTAAGGTTTCAAGAAAATATGAAAATATTTATTCCTCTTCTGACAAAAATATACCCAATGTACCTTTTGATTGGTGTTGGCTACGTTTTGGGCCGAACTAAAAAAGTGAATCAAGAGATGGTTGCAACGGCGCTGATTTATTTTTTGATCCCAGTTGTACTTTTTTTAGCTGTTTTGTCCACTCAGATGACTGCTTCAAAAATCATACTGCCTTTGGTTGTTGCCGTTTTTTGCACATTGGTTTCACAGCTGTTTAGACTCACCAGTAGGGGAAAAATCAGTGACTCTCGACTTGGGATATGGTCCTACGCCTGTGGCTCGGGCAATTCGGGATATTTTGGAATTCCCCTAACATACTTTTTATTAGGACCAGAGTATGTCAGCACTACCTTACTGGCTGCTTTTGGGTTTATTATTTATGAGAGCACTTTTGGATTTTTTTATATTGCCCGCGCCCATCACTCGGTAAAGAAAAGCATAACTAAATTAATTTCTTTGCCGTCACTTTGGGCTTTTGGCGCGGCCTTAGCCCTTCAAAAAGCAGGAGTAACAGTAAATGGAATTTGGCTTGGCGTTTATCAATATTCTCGAGTGATTTATAGTGTGCTTGGCATGATCATGTTGGGCATTGCGCTATCTCATCTGAGGACATTTAAACTGAATTTGCCCCTGATTTTTAGAGTATTTAGTTTTAAGTTTTTGGTTTGGCCAGTTGTTGTGGGGGCGCTATTAATTTTAGATAAAAATCATTTCTTTGATAGGGAAACGGCAAAGGTTTTATTTCTTTTGGCCCTAGTACCATTGCCAGCAAACAGCGTAGCGTTTGCGACCAAGTTGAAAACAGAGCCAGAGGAAACATCTCTCATTGTTGTCCTCAGTACGGTTTTTGCTCTAATCTATATTCCAATAGTTTGGGGACTAGGCATTATTTAGATAGGCTCAACCACATGAATTTTTTCAATTTCCAATGTCAGATGACCTTTTGATGTTCTTTTGATCATGTCGGCAAATCTAAAATCCAGTAAAATGTCTTTTGGAATATAGGAAAATCGAGAATGAACTGGTTGAGCAAATGTCTCATCAATGCCTGTCACACTTATAAAGATTTCTACCTGAGCTTCCGCCATCTTTTCTAAAGACATATTAAAGAGGGGACTAGTTTTTGTGATGGGATGAACAATAGTCCAACTTAAAGAAAAAACGGGAGAGTTACTCCGCTCTAATTCCAAATCATAGAAATTCCTGAAGGATTGTCCCTCCGTAGTTTGTTCGTTTTTAAGAAGAACAACATGGGCGGAAGCCTCAGCTATCTGATTCATCCGAGCATTTGCAATTCTAATAATTAGAGAAAGTTGACCATCTATATTTGAGATTACTGCATTATTACTAAAAACAACTTTTGCAGTTGGGCGACTGAATCGAGAAAAAACCAACCCCGTTTGAAGCGCTACGGCAAACATTCCTACTAGAGCTTCTACCGTTACAACAATATTGGTGCCTAAACTTTTTGGAGTAAGTTTACCGTAACCAATGGTGGCAAAAGTTTGGACGCTGAAGAAAAAACATTCTAACCATCGTTGGCCGGGGGTGGAAAACACCATGCCGTCAATGGCATTTGAACCAATAAGAAAGTAAACTGTGGCAAAAGCTATATTGATGAGAAGAAATATTCCCAAAATATAGCTTAAAAACATCATCCAAGAAGACGATAGAAGTGAATGATAAAGGTCATTGGTAAAAAACGGGTTAGAACGTCTTCTTTCAATATTGTAGGTGCCGTCCCGATTTAAAAGTCTATAGCCGGGGAGCTGCTTCTTCTCATGTTTTTTTGACATGGAGTTACTTTAGAGTGGAACTGTTTGCCTAGCAAATATTAATTGTGATAGCTTTTCAGGCAAACACTAAACCAAAGGAAGTTTATGTCTCAGAAAGCTAGGGTATTTTCATTTGATTACGTAGTGAAAGATTCTGAAGGAAAAGAAATTGATTCTTCAGAGCCCGGTCAACCTTTGATGTTCATTGAGGGAAGTGGACAGATCATTCCTACATTAGAATCAGAAATCAAAAATCTAAAAATCGGTGATAATAAACATATTGCCCTGACAGCAGTGAATGCGTATGGGGAAATTGATAAAAATCTTGTGATGGACATTCCCCTCACTCAATTGCCCCCGGTGGACAGTTTGAAAATCGGAGATAATTTTTGGGCGGAGACAGAAGGGGGTAGGCGGCCATTTAGAGTGGTTAAAATATCGGATACCCATGCCACTATGGATGGAAATCATCCACTTGCGGGACAGGATCTTTCTTTTGACGTAAAATTAATTGAAATAAGGGACGCCACTGATGAGGAACTTCAGCACGGCCATGCCCATGGGCCTGGCGGACATCATCATTAAGGCATAAACAAAATTCCCCATTCCACCAGTTTGCCAACATTTCGAGCAGCTCGATCTTGAATTTGCAGCGTCCATGAACCTGTCGCGACTATTTTAGACAAGTTTGTCAATGAAGCTGGAGCGGGTAAATCTAAGCCGTAAATGCCGGTGATATTTTGTTTTAAAGTCGACTTTCGATTTTGAAGTAGGGTTGATGTCCCGTCAGGGGCAATCAGTTTTATAACAAGGTCACCCACTTTAGGGTGAAGAACGTTAATTTTCACCAGCACCCTTCTTCCTTGAGGTTGACTGGTCACATCAATAACAGAAGTAATTCCTTTGGAACTGTTGTCTGGTATGGCTTTAAGAGGGGCGGCAGTAATTGCCTCTTCACCCAGAATTACGGGGGGCGCGGATTCTAAAAAAGGTAGAATTTCTGTGATTTTTGTTACGTCTTCTCCTCGACATTGGGCATCGGCGCACTTTTTAGAAATGGTGCAGCCGTTGAAATTTTCAAAATCTTGTTCGCCCCGAACTAAAACGCCTTCCACTTCAAAACTTTTTGCATTGAACACTGCAGATCCCGAGTTTCCGCCATAAGAGTCAATGTTTGCTGTGAAAAAACCGGGATCGGAGTTTTGTCGAACATTAGCACCGCCCGCAATTTTTGTAGGCAATCCGACGGGGTGGCCGATGACAAAAACAGGATCTGCAATGGGAATGATGCCTGTGCTGCGTAAGGAAAGTGGAATGTGATTGGTAACCTTCCTGTCTAACTGCACAATCGCAAAGTCTGCTCCTGCACCTGGGTGCTGACTGTGTACAATTCTCTTACAAGAATAGACTTCTGATGAAGGCAGAGAGTTATTCATAACCCCTTTTTGTTTTATTGAAAATCCAAAGGCAAATTTAGTTGTGGAACAATCAAGATCTGTGGCAACACAGTGTCCTGCCGTCACAACCGTATCCTCATTGATCAAAAATCCTGAACAAAATGCCCCAGAAAGTTGATCACCAAAGGGTTCTGAGGAGCATAGGTTGTAGGCTTGCCCAAAGATATTGCCGGTGATGGTTGATGTGCCAGGAACCGAGATGTCCAGATTGTCGGATTTTACCAAGGCAACGGTGGAGTCGGAAACCGCAAGGAGTGCGGGATCTGTGACATTATATAGGTCCACTCGGTTATCCGCGCCGTATATAACGTCTGTGTTTACCGGCACTGCTTCAGGATTTGTTTCTGGGTGTTTTTCTGAGTTACTTGGTTGTTGTCCACAGGCAATAAGAAGAAAAAGCGATACCATTAGGATTTTGTTCATCCATGAACCCCCGTCCCTATGACATCAATTGCAGCTTGAAAGGTTAAAAGAATAGGGGTTAAATCCCTGAAAAGGAGAACAAGATGAAAAAATTATTGGTTTTGATTATGGGATTAAGCTTAAATGCTCAGGCGGCGGTTAGCCAGTACAAGGTGGATCCGGCCCATTCATCGGTGAATTTTAAAATCCGCCATCTCCTATCTAAAGTTTCGGGAAAGTTTAAAGACTTTGAAGGTGAATTTGATTTTGATGAAAAAAAACCTGATCTGGCAAAAGGCGAGATGCGCATCAAAGTTTCAAGTCTAGATACGGGCAATGAAAAAAGAGATGAGCACTTAAAATCTGGGGATTTCTTTGACGCTAAGAAATTTGATACCATTAAATTTGTAAGTAAAAAGTTTGTAAAAGTGAGCGACGGCAAATACAAACTGACTGGCCCTATGACAATGAGAGGGATTACAAAAGACGTTACTTTTGATGTTTCTTATTTAGGAACAATGGAAAAAGATCCTTTCGGAAATAAAAGGGCCGCCTTTGAAGCCTCAACTAAAATAAATCGTAAAGATTTCGGCATTATTTGGAACAAGAGTGTTGATGAAACTCTGCAAGACAAAGCTTCAAAAGTAATGTCCAAAACCATGTTAGGCGATGACGTAGAAATTGATATTAGCGTTGAGGCTACAGCAAAGAAGTAAACGCGACACTTTGTTCGCGGATGTAATATTCGCCGGTGAACAAATTTCTACGATTTTGGCTGGGCAAGAACAACAAGCGCTTTTTCAATTTGGTTATCTCCGTATGACCCTGTTGCCTTAAATGGCAACTCGATATCCGGCGAAATACCAACTCCTTCAATTTGATTGTGATCCAAAGCAATTCTATGAACGCAAAGATAGAGGATGTAATCTGTCGAATCTTTTGCGAAGAAAGCTTGGGCTGCTACAAAATATCCGGCAGTCTTTTCTCCTACTAATATTGCTCTACGGGATTTCTTAAATTGGTATGCGAGGCCTTCTTTTCCTGAGCGGCTTCCCTCATTAGTAATAACTACGAGGGGTCCTAAATAAGGATCAGGATTTATTTTAAATTTAGAAGTTTTTATTGAGACTTTGCCATCGCTTTCAATATTTTCCTCTTCAAAATAAGTTGAGTTGTCTTTAAAAAAGGGATCGAAATGGTTTCCCCAATATCCACCGTAACCGCCGCGAATATCAAGTATGAGACCTTGGATGTTAGGTTTAAGCGAGCTAACGATGGATTGAAGTTCAGCTAAGCTTCTCGAGTGAACCAAAGACCAAAGATGGATGTAGCCTATTTTTTTGCCCTTTATATTGAAGATCCTAACGCTGTTTTTCATTGCATCAAGAAATACCTCGTTCCAATCAAGGGCTAGAGTTTTCAATTTTATAAAACGTCGTTTTCCATTTCGATCTATTTGCAGAATTCCTTCGGATCGATTCTTACCCCAGGATCCGTTGAATGAGTTTGATAACCAAGTTATTATTCGGTCGCCTTTTCTAACTCCTGCCTGCTTGGCGGGAAAGCCCTCAAGAACTTCACGAATAAAAAAGCCGGAAGAATCGTGACCCAATTGCACTCCTGGGTTTATAAGTTTTGGAATGGGAAGGGTTTCGGGCCCATCGGTGGCGTAGAAACTTTTTAAGAAGTAATATGCCTCGTCATCCTCCGCCATAAATTGAGTGTGTGACCACCCGAGCCCCTTAAGCCATGGATTGAGTATTGATTCGAATTCTTCTCGATTTGTTTGGCTTTTTATTTGAGAATTAAGTTTCAAAAAATTGGCTGAGTTAAACTGTGCCCGCATATCCAGGGTACACGCCTTCGTAGATCCCAATGCCCATACTTTACTTAGGATATCGGAATTATTCTCAGCTAACGCACTGATGGAAAAGAGAAAAGTTAGGATGCGGCTAAGCACGGGTTAACCCTGTGAGTTTTCATAGCCGCTTGCACCACATTCAAAAGTTACTTACTGGTAACAATCGTCAGCTAAGCCCTGAAGCATCGCTACTTTTAAATCGATGGCATCTTTCAACGCAACTTGGCTCATTGGCTTGTAGTAGCTTGGAGCTATCCACGCTGGGACTAGAACAGCACCCGTAGCGCCAGTGTCCGCAAGCCCTGATTCTGTCCATAAATGAGACAATACCATGGCAAGGGTTGCTGCGCCGTCAGCTAAGCGGTCCTTAGCAATTGATAATTGCTGACTTGCCCCAGCGCCGGTTCTTCCTAATTTTAAATCCGTACTGATGACCGCATCTTTGAAAGAGAATGCTCTTTCTGATTCGTTAAATACAACATCAACCACGGTTCCGTTAAATTGTTTTTGGAACGCAGGATTTTGCATGAGGAGCATAGCCTGAGAGATGACCGGCTGCTTGAGCATGGC
>JBBQPV010000118.1:0-6366 GCA_038216925.1 Bdellovibrionia bacterium | reverse complement strand
AAATTTGAGGAGAGCTATTCCTAGTACGAGAGGACCGGAATGGACGAACCTCTGGTGTTCCAGTTGTCGCGCCAGCGGCAGTGCTGGGTAGCTATGTTCGGAACGGATAACCGCTGAAAGCATCTAAGCGGGAAGCCAACTTCAAGATTAGATTTCCCTGGGTCTTCGGACCCCTAAAGTCCCCTTGTAGACTACGAGGTTGATAGGCTGGGTGTGTAAGCTCCGTGAGGAGTTTAGCTAACCAGTACTAATTGAACGTGAGGCTTACCTTGATTTTTTTCTTTAATGAAATGCCGTTTCTGATCTTAATATCAATTTTCAAAATTTTTTAACACTATCGATTTGCTGGTGTTTATAGCGACAAGGTCACACCTGATCCCATTCCGAACTCAGAAGTTAAGCTTGTCAGCGGCGATGGTACTGCACGGGCAACCGTGTGTGAGAGTAGCACGATGCCAGCTTCTAACACTAAAGCCCTCAGGAAACTGGGGGCTTTTTTTATTCTTTATTTTGCGGGCGCGGCACCGGGCTCGAATTCTAAAATATTTTCAATTGAATAATTTAAACAAATCTAAATTTAGACAGTACATCACTTCCGATTGTGGGGAGCTGACTACCAAGTTGTATGCGTTTTCTGATAATTTAATTGCAAGTTCTCGAACTTTTTTAGCGTCTTCAAAACTCAGCGCCATAGGGCATGTGTAAAACAATTCATCCACGGGGTTCACAGATTCTATGTGCTCAAGTGCTTTTACTCGCCAATTTTGATGATGTCTTGAAACTAGGGGCGAAGTGTGGGGAAGATATGTTGAAGTCTTACCAATCGAATACACACCCTCTTCTAAAACAATTAGGCCACAATTCAGCAAAAACTCCAATATCAGATGAGTGCGCTCGGGAGAAATTTTTAGTTTTTCAGAAATGGAAGAAGCATTGTTTACGTTTTCCATGGAAACCATCATGTGGACAGCAGCGTAAAGCCAAGACGAGTAAAAAATAGCTTTTTGCTCATCCGAAAGTTTAGTGTGGGGTGAAACTCTTTCGGAAATATTTTGGCTTCTCTCTTTTGTCTCTGCGACCTTTCTTTCCCAATAAGCCTTAGAATTTGGATTTCCAGCCTTGTCTACCATGAGGAGAGCGATGAGATAGTCTTTCTCAAGGGGAGAAAGATTCATCATTTCCCCTAGCTTTATAATGTGATCAGAGTTTAGGTTCTTATTTCCGTGAATCATTTGACTTAAGCTTGAGGTGTGGATCCCAATGGCGTCGGCAATCTTTTTATAGGCGCCTCTGCCTCCTTGATCCACCCAATGGAGGATAAAGGATTTGTAACTACTGAATTCAAATATAGATTTTAAAGATTTTGGTTCCATAAGGCCTCACATCCTCTAACAATATCGGCGAAAGTAAAAGGTCTAATTAGCAAAATAACTAATATCAATGTTAGTTATTTTCCTAAATATTAGTGGAAAATAGTGCCATGCCCCTGTAAATTCAGTTTCAGTAAAGCAATGCGATGCATTATAATAGGACTCCAATTTTTACATTGCTGTGCATAAACTAGACGAAAGTAGTTATGGGAAATTTATTTGGTTTTATTTTTTTAATTTCAGGTATGAGTTTTTCCGCTTCTTCTTGGGCGGGGGTTGCACACGGTGGTGGTGGAAACCTCTGTGTAGATGGAAGACATGCTCTTAATATTTCAGAACTTGCGGACACCCATCCCAATTCCACCGGGTTCAAAGATGAAAAAGGTGTGCGCATCACCGGACGTTTTGTAAAAGAATCCTTAGAGGTCTTCGGCTACCTAGGATTTGACATCTTGGGCGGGGCTGACGACTACAATTTCTTTTTCGAAGATGTGAAGGTTCGAGAGAAACTTAAAATTAGAATTAGCGAATATCTCAACCGTGCGGATCAAGAACCCAGCGCAAGGGAAGTTTTAAAAAACTTCCAAAGGATTATTGGTGCCCATCCTTTCCTCGCATTTAATGACGTGATCCCGGAAGCAATTGAACCTGGAAACTTAAGTAAAAAATATTGTCCGGGGGTGCCCCGTGCGGCCATTAGATTTTCCAGGGGCTTTGGTTTCTTGTCCCTTCCCTTCTTCAATGACATGACCCTTAACCAGCAGGCGTGGTTACTGATTCATGAAGCAGGTCGATGGGTTCAGCAAAATTTTAAAAATTCCAAATTTTCAAACACAGACATTGAGCTTCTCACGAGGGCCATTGTGACCAATGATTTTAAATCAACAGAAGTGCAGGGGATATTAAAAAAACTTTCCTCTGATGGGGCTAAGTTTTTGAAAATCAATCGCGCCCGTCCACTTATTGAAAATTTTTACCGAGATGTCGTTTTTGAAGGGCCTATGGCTGTACTGAATGATTTAATTGCGGTGGAGATTGGACAGTTTCCCGGAACCGTAGACGAATGGGCAAACCAAAAGGGATCATTAGAGGTTGCCCGTTATCGTGAACGAGTCGAGAACCTCCTTACCTTAACTAATAGTTACATTCATGGCTCTAACACACACGGTTGGAAAAAAGATGCACTGGAATATCACGTCATGCGTTTAGATATGTACAGAAATTGGAAACTGCATCCCCATGCAAGCTTCAATGCTTTTATGAACAGCACTCTCGCCACATATGCCCAAGATAAACTCACTTTAGTATTTAAAGAAGGCCGCCTAGATTTTGATCCTCGATTTTTAAATCAAGGTGAAAACAATATTCTTGCAAGTGACTCAGGATTAGAAATACCTGCGGGGCATTTGGAATCTTGTGCTTGCGCGCGCAGTCCGAAACAATTTCTCACTCTCATTGAACAATCAATGACTTTAAGCTTTAAAGATGGCAAAAGAAGAATGTTTTCTTTGCCTCCTTATTTTGATGTGCAGGCGTTTTGTGTAGTCATCACCGATGGTGATGTGGACACGTCTGGGTTAAATTCTGAAAAATTAAATTTAGTGATTAGACCTACGGAGCAAAAAAATTCCATAGGTTTGAGTAAATGTAGAGCAACTCATGGTTCAAATGCGGGTTCCAGCGGAATGTCGACACCCAATGAACGCAAGTGAAGAGTCATCAGAGTGGCTATTAACCACAACCCCACATCGAAAAAACCGATTCTGGTCATTTAAAGGAGTACGTATGCAGAAGTTTGTGAAAATTATGATTGTTGCCGCATTGGCCGGGGCTTTAATGAGCTGTAGTGTTTCAACCCCTAGTGTTCCCAATCCTTTCGGTGGAGCGGTGTCACCGTCTGCCAATAATAAAGTGAGTCAGACAGGGATGGATCCCAGCGTGAAATTAGAAAATCTTCCGTCGGGAACTACTATACGTTTAGTTAAACCTTTGGTTATCCCAGGAAAAGGCGAGTATTTTTCAAATAACGATCTTGTCTTATTGAGAAAAGGTGAGGCTCGTCCAATTTCCGAAATCAAAGCGGATAACCAGTATTGCCTACTAGCCCCAACTGACATGACCAAAGGAGCAATTGAGTCTATGCTCCTTGGCGGTGGGTCCATTACTTTGAAAGCAGGATCTGGATTTTCTGTTGCAGAAGTGAAGAAGGACGATGTCGGTTACACTCTGATTTTCCAATCGGGAGAATTTGCTGGTTTGGCGCCAAAAATTACGCCACTGACAGCTAATGAATTTTTGAATTTATGTTTTGGAGATAAAGCGGTATTTGAAGCGCCTGTAAAATAGAAAGCTACGGGGCGGATGGGCGCGGTGCTCATTCGCTCTTTTAACAATTGTATTAGGAATTTATGAAAAGTTTTTTTATTTTTGTAGGTCTTCTCGTAATCTCTGGATTAGCCCAAGCGGGCGAGGGAAGTTACGATTGTCCTCATGCCTCTCAACCGAAAGTCGGTACTGAAGCTCTTGTCTCAGCTGAAGATGCACGTGATTATTTTTATGATCGTAAAAAGATTTTGATTGGTGAAATACGACAAATTGTAAAGCGCAAAGGGGAATCATATGTCGCTCTCGGAAATCTAAGACCCACCAACGGAACTTTTCCTGGAAGTAACACCTATGCTGAAGTGCCCTTAAGTAAAATTTCTGTGGAAGTTGACTCTTGCGCGGGAAATTGGCCTGGGGACTATGTCAAATTGAATAATCCTTACGGTGGGGGTACCGTACAAAAAATATTCTCTAATAAAATGGCCCTATTTCATAGTTCCTATGTTCATTCTTTAGTTACAAAACCAAGACCTTCTTTTATTCCGTCAGGAACCGAAGTGATTGTTCAAGTTACTGGCTCCAGTTACCCAAGTTATTTTTTTGGTAAAGCTGTGCGCTCTCTCCCATCTCAGGGTAAAGTGATAATCAAGACAAACAGATATCAATATGAATTTGAACGGGTGGCGGGAGAACAAGAAATGACTCTCCAAGCGGATTTAGTTTCACCTCGTGTGAAATGCTACCGACCTTTAAATATTTGTGAAAATGTAGCGCTGAAGGCATTTGACGTTCAAGGAACTTATCTAGCCGAAGTAAAAAAAGTCTATGCAAATGGACTCATGCTCACTGTGGCGGGAGAGGCAAGTGGGTATTTCACAAGTCCTTTCTTTGATAAACCTCGGATATTTAGACCTGATCAGGTTTTGAGATAGAGAATAATAGATCGTTCTGATTTTGTGATTCCCAACGCTATGCTCGATGGTTCAATAAAGACATTCACAAGTGACCGGCGGTCATTGCGCCTGAATTCACAAGATTCTGAAATTCAAAAAAAACGCCTTTTTGCCAGCTTGAAGAGTGGGCTATGCGGTCAGTCACTTGAAAAATTCCAGGGCCATTGAATCTGAATAAAAAAAGCATTTGGGCAAGTCCTGCTCTGTAGAACCATTCTTCAGGGTAGGAGTTTATGGATGCAACAGTTTCGTTTTGATTGAAGATACCTAGGACAAACATAGCCCCATCGCTGGCATACATAGCCAGTCCTTCAACGAGTTCCATGATGGCTTCTCCCTCTTCACAGGTCACGCCGTTAGGATTATATGAACTGGGAACTCGAACAGAAGCTAGGGCATGGTATCGCATTTTTCTCAAAGAAATAAATTCTCGGGCGCGCGCCAAGGCCCGTTCCCGATTATTTAAAACAATAAGTTCTTTTGCCATTTGAACACCAGCCTCATGTTCCATTTTGAACAGACTTTCTCCGAGCTTATTAAAATAGCAAAGATCGGCAAGTTTTGAACGGTCGGGCATCTGTCCCCACTTGGGCCAAGGGGTTTTCCAAGGAACATCCAAATCAGTGGGAAATGTAGTTCGAAAGTGAAAGTCTTCATGCATATATAAATTCAAATACTCCTTCAAGCTCCATTGCGGTTGCACTGACGGGTTATCTAACAGGGAGAGACTGAAAACCGTGGCAATATGAATATTTGATTTTTTAAAATAATTTAGTAGTTCCTGAGGAAATGCCTCACGTTTTGATTCCATGTAGAAACCCAATAAGCCATTCTCAAGAACAATAGGACTAGCCATTTTCAGACGGCCAAATATTTTATTGTTTTGCAATACAACAATACAGTTTGCCGCTTGCTCTAAATCTGTCAGGACGAGGGTGCCATGTTCTGTTCTAAAATTTCGCCAAAGCGGCACTTGAAGACGCTGCAACTGTGCATAGGCCATGAGAAATTTTGCGAGTTTTGGTGAAGTGTAAAGGGGAGTACAATCATCTGCCATCTTAGATGGCAGGTTCACCATTTGTTTGGACCGAGATTGTGCTTTAACTTCGACTGCTTGTGTAAACAGAGCAAAAAAGAAAATAAAACTAAACGTAAAGAACCTCATGAACCCCCCGTTCAAATGTTAGACATTAGATGATTTAAGGCAACTTAATATTTCTGAAATTAATCGGAAAGGTAAACCCATGTTATGCCGTCCCCACCGGATGAAGCATCACCTGCATTCCATTTACGAACGTAATGGCTCTTAGACAAATATTGACGAAGAGATTTTTTGAGTTGCTCAGTTCCAAATCCATGGACAATCTTTAATCGATCATGTCCCTCACGAATTCGATCATCTAGCCACTTCTCTGTGAGATCCATTGCTTCATCCACTCGTTTTCCTCGGAGATCAAGTTGGGGAGATTCTTCACCAGTTCCTACGGAAGATTTTGCCGGTATAAACGGACGATTTATACGAGATGCAGTCGACTGTGGTTCTTCTTTTTGCGCAGAAATATTATACCAAGGGATTTGGACTCGCATACTGTCTGCAAGGACGGCTACTTGACCTTTGTCATCGGGCTCACTTTGAATAAGTACATTTCTTCCGAGACGAGAGCTAAAAGCAGGAGTGCCAGGTTTAAAAATATTTTTAAAATCTTCTACAGTTTGAG
>JBBQPV010000117.1:0-6366 GCA_038216925.1 Bdellovibrionia bacterium | reverse complement strand
TTTCTTTGGATTTTACATTGCGAGGCTGGGTTAAGAATAGGGGGGTCAAATTGATCTCACAAAAAGCGACCTCCGAATTTAAATCCAAAACTCCAGAAAGCCCGGGATGAAGGATCCCCAAAATTCCACAAGTCTTCCCTTCTATGATTATCTGAGCGCTCTGACCCGGATGTAAATAAGAAGGGGTTTCTTTCAGCGGCTGAAATTTAAAAGATTTAAAATTCCAAGTAGAAAAAAATTTCTCTAAAGTTCCTTTAAGATCATAAAACAGTGGAGCGGAATTTAATTTTAACCAGTCCGAAGATTCTTTGCCCCATGAAACGCAAGCCAAGTGGGTTTCCTCTGAAAATGGTTTCTTGCCGTTCAGATCATCACTTTCTTTAAGACTAAACACTGGGGATATTTCAAACAATCTACCGAAAGAATTTCCGTGTCTTTCATTAAAAGCCGCATTCTTCAGGAGACTGGGGAATAAGGCGGTTCTTAGAATATTAAGTTCGTTATTTAAGGGATTGGAAATTTCAACATTTTTAACGTCTAAGTCAAAACCAATGTCCCTTGGGGAACCTCGAGGGCTATCTCCAAGAACCTTTTTTTGAAATTCAGAACTCACTAAGCTTAAATTTACAGCTTGAGAATATCCTAAGGATATAAAGAGCTCGGCTAAGTTCTCTTCTAAGAAAAAAGAATTGTCATCGGTTTGAGGCATGGTGGTGAGCGCGGGAAGAGTTTCCGGAATATTGGCAAATCCTTTGAATCTTAACAGTTCCTCGCCTAAGTCTTCAGCCAATTTCAAATCTAGTCTGTACGGTGGGGGATTCACTAAAAGTTTATCTCCCGAACCTGAAACGGTGCACCCTACTTTTTCCAAAATTTTTCTAGCTTCCGCTGAATCAACGGTAAATCCCAATCTTGCCGATATAAATTTTAAATCTAATTCTATGCGAGGGCGACTGAGCGGACGGGGATATAAATCATAAAAATCTGAACAAACTGAGCCACCAGCAAAATCCGCTAGCAGTTGGCAACAACGATTTAATGCCAATAAGACTGATTCAGGATCAACGCCTCTTGCGAACCTATAAGACGAATCAGACTCCAACCCATGAAGCTTTGAGGTGCGTCTCACACTAGCAGGATTAAAAATAGCTGATTCAATAAAAACGTCTTTAGAACTCTCGGTGATCCCACTATCAAAACCACCCATCACTCCAGCAAGGGCAATCGCACCTTCGGCATCGGCGATGACAAGTTCCGTTCCGGTGAAAACTAACTCTTTTTCATCTAGCGTCTTAAATTTTTCATTTTTTTCAGCCGCTCGAACTGTAATTTGTCCGCCGCGAATTTTAGTTAAATCAAAAGCATGGAGAGGTTGCCCTAGGGTCATCATCACGTAATTGGTGACATCAACGATATTATTGATGCTCCTGAGATCCAAAGATTCAAGGGCTCTGACAAGCCACTCGGGACTTGGACCAACTTTAACGTTTTTTACAACTCGTCCAGTATATCTTGGACATCGATCAGAATCCTCAACCACTACTTTAACTAATTTTTTTGTAGAATCTCGGCCCTCTTCAAAGGGTGTAATCAAGGGCTGGTATGTTTTTCCGGTCAATGCTGCAATTTCTCTCACAATTCCAAAATGACTTAAACAGTCCGCTCTGTTTGGAGTAACTTTAATATCTAAAATGATGTCATCCATTTTAAAATATTTAGCAAAAGATTCTCCAATAGGTGCATTGGGCGGCAAAATTAGAATGCCTTCGCCTTCTATTTTAAGTCCCAACTCTTTTTCCGAACAAAGCATTCCTTCAGATTCTTCACCACGAATTTTAGAAACTTTAATGGCAAAATTTCCTGGCAGAACGGCCCCCGGCAACGCTGCCACCACCACATCTCCGGCATTATGGTTTTTTGCACCACAAACAATTTTTCTCTTTTTATCGCCCGTATCCACTAGACACAAAGTCAGTTGATCCGCATTGGGGTGCTTGTTTTTTTCTAGGATTTTTCCAATAACTACATTTTTAAACTGCTGGGAAGCATCTTGAATGCCTTCAACTTCTAAACCTGCATTTGTTAAAATATCAGAAAGCTTCTGGGGATTTTCTTGGTACTCCGCTACGTCTAATCCAAAACTTGAAAGGAGTCTTAGAGATATTTTCATGGTTTGAAGGTCTCCAAAAAACGCAGATCATTCTCGGCAAAAAGCCCAATATGACTGATCCCGTATTTGACTACGGCCATTCGCTCTATTCCCATTCCGAAGGCAAAACCGTTCCAGAGAGGATATTCCAAGTTTACTGATTTAAAAACTTCAGGGTGGACCATTCCACAGCCCGCAATTTCAATCCATCCTGAGCCTTTGCACATACCGCAACCGGAACCTTTACAAAGTGGACAGCTGGCGTCCACTTCTGCACCCGGTTCGACAAATGGAAAATAACTGGGACGCAGTCTCACTTTAATTTCTGTCCCGAAAAACTCTTTTGCAAAATATGAAAGCACACCCTTGAGATCCGCCATTGACACATTTTTGTCTATGAGAAGACCTTCCACTTGATGAAAATTTGGTGAATGAGAAGTGTCACTGTCACTCCTGTAAACGCCCCCGGGACTTATAATTCTTAATGGCGGTTTCTCAGTGAGCATGGTCCTAATTTGAACGGGGCTGGTGTGAGTTCTTAGGACCCATGGGGACAGTTTTCCTTGCTCAATATTGGTTCCATCTTTTACATAGAATGTATCCTGAAGATCTCTCGCCGGATGGTCCGCGGGCATATTTAGTGCGTCGAAATTATACGCATCTTTTTCCACATGAGGACCAGTGCGCACGGCGAATCCAAGTTTACCGAAAATATCACAAATTTCTTTATTTACTTTAAAGATCGGGTGCACTGACCCAAGGTCAGGAACGCGGCCCGGTAAGCTGACGTCAATTCTCTCCGAAGAAAGTTTTTTATCAAGTTCCGCCTGTCTAAAATTCGCCGCTTTATTTTCAATGAGAGATTCAAGGGCTGATTTAATTTCATTGGCGGACTTACCAACTGACTTTCTCTCCTCTGGGTTTAGCTTACCAAGATCTTTGAGTAAAAGAGACAAGCTCCCCTGTTTGCCAAGGAATTTAACTTTGACATCATAGAGCGCTTCGCTGGTTGTAGCCTTCTCGATCAGAACTTTTGCTTCCGCAAAAAGCTCATTCATCCGCGATTGCATTTTATTTTATATTACTTTCCTAGGGCCTTTTGAACAATGGCTGTAAAGGCTTGAGGATCTTTAACCGCAAGATCAGCCAATATTTTTCTATCCACTGCGATGGCGCCCTTATTGATAGCACCCATCAATTTAGAATAAGTGGTTCCATTTATTCTTGCAGCAGCGTTGATTCTTTGGTTCCACAAAGTTCGAAACTCTCGTTTCTTAACTTTACGGTCTCTATAGGCATAAACGCCTGCTCGATCAACAATCTCTTGTGCCGTGACAAAAAGTCTGGAGTTTGATCCATAATAACCTTTTGCTCTTTTTAATACTTTTTTACGTCTTGCTCGGGCTTTTGTGCCTCGTTTGACTCTTGCCATTTTGGTCTCCTTATCCTCGAGGCCAGACTTTGTTTCAGCCTAGTTTGGTGCCAGAGGAGAAATAGGTTAAATATTAACCGTTGGGTAATAATGCATGAACCATTCTGTTGTAAGAAGGGCTAATGATTTTAGTTTTTTGAATTCTTCTTTTACGAGCCGCATTTTTAGACTTCATAATATGACGTCCAAATGCGCCTTTTGCTTTAATTTTTCCAGAAGCAGTGAAGCGAAGTCTTTTCTTTGCCGCTTTATTTGTTTTCATTTTCTTTTTCATTTTTCACTTCTCCTGTTGCTCTTGGCTTAGTTGGAGCCTTTTCGGCGCCAGTTTTAGGTGCAGCGGCTGGCTTTGCTGCTGGTGCCCCGGGGGCAATCAACATGCTCATACGCTTTCCCTCAATAATCGGAGGTTGTTCTATAACACAGGCATCTCCCAAAACTCCAATGATTTTGTTAAGTAAGGCCCGTCCTAAATCGGAATGAGTCACTTCCCGTCCTCTAAAGGCCACTAAAACCCGACACTTGTTTCCCTCTTTTAAGAACTCCTGGATATGTCTGGTTTTAAAATCAATGTCATGTTGATCGGTATTGGGCCTGAACTGAATCTCTTTAACCACAATAACCACTTGTTTTTTACGGCTTTCCGCAGCTTTTTTCTTTTGCTGATACTTGTATTTACCGTAATCCATGAGCTTACAGGTCGGAGGATTGGCATCCGGTGCAATTTCTATGAGATCCAAGCCCCGTTCATAAGCAATTTTTACAGCGTCAGGGACTTGGAAAAGTCCTAACATTTTGCCTTCATCGTCGATGACTCTGATCATCGGAGCACGAATTTCGAAATTCACCTTTAGTTTTTTAGACGAGATAACACACCTCCTGGAAATGGTTTATTCATATGAGCCCTTGGGGGCTCGGGTTTTTACTTCTTCACTTAACGCTTTAACAAAATCATTTATAGCTACATCTTTGATCTCTTTACCAGACTTCAATCTTATAGAAAGTGTCCTGGATGAAAGTTCTTTGTCTCCTAAGATGACCATGTAGGGAACTTTCTTAAGCTGGGCTTCTCTGATCTTAAATCCAAGCTTTTCATTCCTAATATCTAGTTCAGTCCGAAGACCAGCTGCCATCATAGATTCATGAAGTTCTTTAGCTAGTCCCATTTGGTTTTCCGAAATATTAATTATTACGGCCTGAACGGGAGAAAGCCAGAGAGGAAATACCCCCGCGCAATGTTCTATGAGTACAGCTAAAAACCTTTCCAAAGATCCTAAAATCGCTCGATGAAGGACAACTGGCTTATGCCCTTTATTATCTTCAGCGGTGTATTCAAGATTAAAACGGTTAGCCATATTAAAGTCACACTGGAGGGTTCCTAGTTGCCAAGCTCTGCCGATGGCGTCTGTCACCATGATGTCTAGTTTAGGGCCATAAAAAGCGCCGTCTCCGGCATTGACAGTAAAAGGAAGTTTAAGTTTATCAAGTGCTGCGGAAAGTGCGCCCTCCGCTTTGTCCCAAACCGAGTCATCACCAATTCGTTTTTCTGGCCTGGTGGAAAAATAAACTTTGTAATCATTAAAGCCAAAAGTTTTGTAAATTCCGTTCAGCATGGTCATGAAATTCTCAATTTCACCTTGAATCTGCTCCACTGTGCAAAATATATGAGCATCATCTTGGGAAAATGTTCGCACCCTTGCTAACCCATGTACAACGCCAGCGCGCTCATATCTGTGAAGGCGTCCAAAGTCCGCCAGTCTCTTTGGAAGGTCTCTGTAAGAGTGTTTGGTATTACCAAAAATGAGAGCGTGTCCTGGGCAATTCATGGCTTTTAAACTTGAACCCTTGAGATCACTGGCGTCCGCTTTCTCGTCAGCCGGAGTAGTGAAATACATATTGTCTCTGTAGTTATCGTAGTGGCCTGAGCACTTGAAGAGTTCCACATCAAAAACTTGGGGAGTGATGACTTCTTCATAACCATGGACTTGGTACTCTTCTCGAATATATTTCAAAAGTTCATTGTATAAAATCGCCCCGTGAGGAAGAAAAAATGGCGAGGCCGGGGCCCAAGGGTGAAACATGAATAGATTTAATTCTTTTCCAAGTTTTCTGTGATCTCTTTTCTTTGATTCTTCAAGTTGCAATAAATATTGATCCAGATCTTTTTTAGAAGCAAACGCAGTTCCATAAATTCTCTGAAGCATGGGATTTTTCTCATCCCCCCTCCAGTATGCGCCCGCAATAGACATGAGTTTGAAAGCTTTTAAAAAAGAAGTGCGCGGGACGTGTGGACCTCGACATAAATCAAACCAGTTTCCTTGATGAAAAATGGAAACTTCTTTGATGCCGTCTTTTTTTACTAAGTCTTGAATAATTTCTACTTTAAAACGCTCGCCCATTTTAGTAAAAGTTTGGATAGCTTTATCAACGGACCACATTTCTCTTTTTATTTCTTGGTCACTGTCGGCAATTTTTTTCATTTCAAGTTCGATTTTGGCCAAATCCTCAGGAACAAAATTTCGAGGTGAATCTAAATCATAAAAAAATCCATTTTCAATCACGGGCCCTATGGTGATTTTTACCTCTGGCCAGAGTTTTTGAATGGCCTCTGCCATAATATGGGCCGCCGAATGTCTGATGACCTCATTTGCTTCGGGACTTTTATCAGTAATAATATGAATAGCAGAATCTTTTTCCACTACGGTTCTGATGTCCACCAGCTTCCCGTCAATTTTTCCCGCCAGGGCTACCTTAGCTAGTCCAGGACCGATGAGAGCGGCAATTTCTG
>JBBQPV010000116.1:0-6378 GCA_038216925.1 Bdellovibrionia bacterium | reverse complement strand
AAACAACTTCGTCAACAAATTCATCAAGTTCGGCTGCTGGATATGCTTCCATGAATTCAATGGATGTTGAAACACATGTGGAACAGCTTTCAAAATATCGTCCGCAAACTGGAACTGTGGTGTCCAATTCATCGGCTCCCAATGGTGGACGATACACAAAAGAAACCATGCCTGACGGCACAGTTGTTAAACGTTCCTACAATGCTCGCGGCAACTTAACTGGCGAATCCGTGGATGGACCTGGAACAGAAAAGTTAAATAGATCTTATTTCGAGTCGGGACAAGTGAAAGCCTATTCCTGGACGTTGGCCGATGGAACAAACATATCTGTCTCGGAGGATTCAAGCGGGATTCTAACTGGACGTGTGGACCTACTGCCCAACGGGGACAAAGTTATGTTTGAGTACGATGACCGCGGAGAAGTGTCCAAGAAATGGTTTGTGAAACCGGGCCAAAAGCCAGTACCAGCAAACTAGGCTCAAGGCTGACACTTAATAATCCGAAAAATCTGCATATGTCAGACAACACAAATACTAAAACTGCATCAACCGTCATTGATTGGAAACAGGATTTAGGGCCATTGAAGCCTTACTTCATGGATCCTACTGTCAGTGAAATTATGGTCAACGGGCCTAATGCAGTGTTTGTAGAAAAAAACGGTGTGGTGACTCAAGTAGATGCAAAATTTACCGGCATTGAAGCGATAAATAAATTAGTGCAATCTATGGTTGTTGTAGCAGGAAAAGAATTGAATAGAAAAATACCTGTAGCCGATCTTCGATTACCTGACGGTTCTCGCGCGAGCTGTGTGGTTCCGCCGGCTTCAATAGATGGTCCCATTCTCACCATAAGAAAATTTATGGTGAAGGTTCTGAACCTAGATCAACTCATTAAAAATGGCGCCCTTGATGATAAAGTTCTTTATTTTCTCCATCGAGCAGTCATTTCAAAGCAAAACATTTTAGTTTCCGGTGGGACGGGCTCAGGTAAAACCACACTTCTCAATTTATTAGGATCATTCATTCCAACCGGTGAGAGAGTTTTGACTATTGAAGATACCCCAGAGCTCGCTATTCCACATAAAAACTTGGTTCGCTTTGAATGTCGTCCGCCAAAAAATAACGATCCCGGAATTTCCGTTCAGGAATTATTGAGGGCAGCACTTAGATTACGTCCAGACAGAATCATAGTTGGAGAGTGTCGAGGAGCAGAGGCCTATGACATGATTCAGGCCATGAACACAGGACATGAAGGTAGTATGGCCACAGTCCATTCAAATTCATGCGCAGACGCGGCTAGAAGATTAGAAGGCATGATCTTAAGAACAGAAACAAATGTGAATGCAGCATCATTAAGAAAAGATATTTTTGAAACTATTAGTATCATTATTCAATGTGAGCGGTCTCTAGATGGAAAAAGGCGGGTAGTGGAAGTGGCTGAAACTATTCCAGGCACATCAGAAATTTTTCCCATATTCACATACTCTCCCATGGCAGGATTTGCGCCCACGGGAAACGTGCCTAAATTTATAGACACAGTAAAAGATGGACACAAATTGTTCCCTGAAGGATTTTTTGACGCCGGGACAATGATGAAGATCGCTTCAGGCTCTTAAAAAATTAAGACTTTGCTTCCTTCCCCGATTTTCCAAGAAAAATATTTCCTAAAATTCTTGCCCACCAAGCTCTAAAATCATCAATGAATCCAAATGCCGCCGGGACAACAACCAACGTGAGAAGAGTGGAGCTGATTAATCCGCCAATGATAGCAATACCCATACTTGTGCGGGATCTGGCCGCTTCACTCAAACCGAGTGCCACAGGAATCATCCCTGCAATGAGAGCAATAGTTGTCATAAGAATAGGACGTAGCCTCTTTTTACCCGCATCCACAATGGCGTCATTACGCGCCATTCCTCCTCTGATAAGTTGCAATGTATAGTCCACTAGAAGAATGGAGTTTTTTGTCACAAGGCCAAGAAGCATGATCATTCCAATCATAGAAAAAATATTTAATGACTCCTTAAATATAAAAAGTGCAAGTAGTCCACCAACAACGGCCAGGGGGAGTGCTAGCATGATTGTGAGCGGTGTAATAAATGATTCATAAAGGCTGGCTAAAATTAAATACACAAAAGTAATCGCCAAGCCCACTGCTATAAGCATGTTTACAATGAGTTCTTGAAAGTCTTCAGCTTGCCCTTGAAAAGTGTAAGTTACACCGGGAGGCAATTTTTCATCGGCAATAATTTTTTCTGCCTCTTGCCTGATGGTCCCCAGTGCACCTCCCGGTGCAAGGTCACCAGCGATGGTGATACTTCTGGAACGATTCAAGCGAGAAATCTTTGCGGGCCCCTTTGTTAAAACTCCCTTGGACACGCTGGCTATGGAAATTAAATTGCCGTTTATATTCGGAATGTAGGTTTCCTGAAAGTATTTTTCCAGGTTTCTTTGATCCGGTTGTAGTCGCACGCGAATATCATACTCTTGCCCGTTCTCTCTAAACTTTGCAGGGACTATTCCTTCCATTTGAGTTCTCAACTCTTGCCCACCTTGCACAGAGAGAACCCCATACCTTGTGGCCCTAGCGGGATCTAAGATAACTTGGAATTCCGGCTTTCCAAGACGATAGTTGGTATCAACATCCACTAATCCATGAATATTTTTAAATTTATCAGCAATACTGTCTGTAATTTTGGAAAGGTTCTCTAAATTATCACTACTAAAATTAATCATAAAGGGTCTTTGATTTCCCCCCACTATGTCTACATCTCCCACCAAAGGTTTAGCGTAAGCAAATGGTTTCAAATCTTCCCTTACAATTCCTTTCAGATCTGTGGTGAGTAGCTTTCTATCTTTGTAATAGGTGAGGGCTACATAAATATTTGCCTTATTGGATTCACCGGTGGAATTGCCCACCACAACTGCGGTGCGGGCGATTTCTTTATGAGTTTTCAAAACTTCATCAACTTTTTTTGCAGTCTCTTCCATGACATCAAGACTGGTGCCGGGAGGCATTTCTAGATTGACGCTAAATTCTCCATTGTCTGAATTTGGAAGGAAAGTGGATTTGACACTTCTTCCCACTCCCAAACTGAACAAAAATATCACAAATGAGATCGCTAAGATAATACCGGGCCGTCTCACGGTGAAGCGGAGAAGCTTTTCATATTTTCCAGCGAGCCATTCTTGGAAGTGTTCGACATTATTTGAAAGCGAATTAAAAAATCGACCTATAAAAGTTTTTGGTTTTGTGGCCACTCCGGCAAAATAGGCAGAGAGCATGGGGGCCATGGTGAGTGCATCAAATAGAGAAATGATCATGGCAAATACAATGGTCAATCCAAATTGTTTAAAGAACTGTCCCACGGTGCCGGAAAGAAAACCGACCGGTAAGAATACCGCTATGACAGTGAGGGTGGTGGCAACGACGGCTTGAGTAACTTCCTGGGTACCATTTTCTGCGGCCTCCTTTGGACTTTCACCCGCCTGGAGTCGACGGAAAATATTTTCCCGTACAACTATGGCGTCATCAATGAGAAGTCCCACCGCTAAGCTGAGAGCGAGAAGTGTCATGACATTTATTGTGAATCCCATGAGGTACATGATGATAAACGCACCAAGGAGACTATTGGGAAGGGCGAGACCTGTAATAATTGTAGATCTCCAGTTTCCTAGGAAGAGAAACACTACTGCTACGGCGAGAATAATTCCCAGAATGATGGACTCTTTCACATCGGCCACGTTTGCTCTGATAAATTTTGCACCGTCTCTGACAAGTCCGAGTTTTAATTTCCCCGGCATTTGAGATAACTCAACATTTATTTTTTCTAATTTTTTCTGAACGGATTCAGCAACGGCAACAGTGTTGGTGCCAGACTGTTTATGTATATCTAAAAATATGGAAGGCTTTCCGTCAATGAGGGCGCGGTTGGTTTCATCTACCACACTGTCCTTGACATCAGCCACGTCACCAATACTGACAGCAACATCACTGCCGTAAAAGTTCAGAACGGTTTTTTTAATCTGCTCGATACTTTTGTATTCCCCGATGGTCCTAAAAACAGTTTCATTTTTACCAATGTCTATTTTACCCACGGGCACGTTCTGCGCGGACGAGGCTATTTTTTGCGCTAAAGCCTGTATGGAAATTTCTCTTCGCTTTAATTTTGTACGGTCTGCCTCTACTTTGATTTCTCTTTTTGTTCCGCCGTAAATGTCAACTCGTCCAACTCCATCTACTTGCTCTAATCGGGGCTTCACAAAATTTTCCGTGACGTCATAGAGCTTTACGCCTGGGAGGTCTCCGCTCACCGATAATCGATAAATCGCGACATCTGAGACGTCAACTCTTGAGATAATGGGATCCTTAGCATCATCGGGTAGATTGGGTTTCGCGAGGGCTGATTTATCTCTGACTTGTTGCTCTGAGTATTTGACGTCGGTGCCCAAAGTAAATTCTGCCACAATGACAGCAAGCCCTTCTTGACTTGTTGATCCCAGGCGCTTGATTCCAGAAACAGAAGAGATTTGTTCTTCCATGGGCCTTGTGATGAGGGTTTCTACTTCTTCCGGAGATGCTCCAGTGTATTGCACCGTCACCACCACTACCGGGAAGGTGATGTCAGGGAATTGATCCACTCCCAGTCTTGAAAGGCACAAGGTTCCTACAAGGAGAATCAGAGCCACCAAACAAGATAAAAATACTGGCCTGTTAATGGACATTTTAGAAAGGTTCATAGGTTTTCTCCGTTGTACAATCTGGATTGGGCTCTTAGGGTGATGGCATCATTTTCAATTCTTAGTCGGGCGAGTTGTGCATCAAAAAAATTGTCTTCAAATTGTAATACTTGGAAGAGAGTAGTACGGCCTGCACCAAGACGAGATTTTTCATGATCCAATTTTTCTTTTTGCAACTCTTCAAGCTCTCTTGCCATTTTAAATCTGATTGCAGTATCGACAAATCTTTTTTGTAAATCATTCCAATCTTGGTCTAATTCAAATCGGGCCCGGCTTGCTGCCAATTGAGACGCTTGAGTTGCCGCCCGATTACCCTGATTGATTTCATTCACTAAGCTGATATCCAGAGGAATACTTACTCTCATACCGATGGCGTAGAGGGGATTATTAGTTCCTAATGAATCTGCCTGAGCTTGGCCAAAATCCGTTGGGTTTCTTCCGGAGAGTTGAGCGGTGCCATAAATACTCACATCTGGTTTTACTCTTTCTCTATTTGCGTCTGACTGAAATTTTTCTGCTTCTGCTGTAAACACAGCGGCTTGTGTATCTAATCTCTCGCCGGCACGTTGTAATTGCGCAGTTAATTTATCTTCTAACGCTTTATCCAGAGGCATGAGATCTTCATGAACCTGATCTCCGGAAATGTTTCTAAGAGAGTTAAACTGACTTCCCACTTGTCGAAGGGCCTCAAGATCTGTTTGAAGTTGGAGTTCTCTCTGTTTAAATGACGCTTGGGATTGTAATGAATCTCCCCGGTCAGCGACGTTCATGGAAACCCGCTTTCGGTTTCTTTTTAAAATCTTGTCTGCTCTATCCAGAGCCTGTTTATCAAATTCAACAATTTGCTTATAAAGGGCCATGCGCCAATAGGCGGTTTCCGCGTTAAAAGAAATCTGTTGTTGAGCAAATCTTTTTTGAAGGGCCATAACTTTGAAACTAGCAAGTCTTGCATCTTCATCAGCTTTAGAAGCGGCGGCCCAAAAATCTCGCCACAAGGGTTGGCTGACTGTGAGTTGGGGGTAATTATAGTAGTAGCTTTGAGGTTGAAAAACCCCAGAGCCCGCCATATTTGTAAAAGTTGAATTATAAATTAGCTTAACTTGAGTACCAGTTCTTAATTTAGTTTGTATTCCAAAATATCCACCCCAAGTGATGGTTTGACCCGGATACAAAATGTTCACTGGGACAAGGCGGTTATCTGAGTAACTTACATCTGCAATAAACGCGGGCATAAAATCAAGACTTGCCTCTGCCGTTCTCAAATCATAAGACTTCACAGAATATTCGTCCGCCCTATAGCTACCGTTTTGCGTTGTGACTTGGTGAACGTAATCATTGATGGTTAACACCGCCCTTTTTTCCGCCGCTTGTGTACTCCCGCTAACAAGCAGTAGAACCGATAAAACTATAAGCCTATTTAGCGCTTTCATGATTAATCACTCCGTCTATGAAAATGGGAATAAAAGTTTTCATTATTTTTTCCGGCAATTCTTTTTCATTGTAACCGGGAAATATAAAATCTTTCTTAATAGTCATTTGTGCAATAAAGCCGATCACCATATTAATTCCAGTGCAGGCCGTGAGAAAAGAATCGAGATTTTTTTTTATAAATTTTTTCTTTTTACCGTATTCAATATAT
>JBBQPV010000115.1:0-6465 GCA_038216925.1 Bdellovibrionia bacterium | reverse complement strand
GCATTGAAGCTTTTTTTACTAAGCCGTTGAATCGAAAAGCTTTACTAGCAGTTATCAACAGGGCAATGACCGCACTTAAGCTTAATTGGAAAGGCGCCAGGCTTCGGGAAACCGTAGATATCAACGTAACCTGTAAGTGTGAAGATGTGGTTTTTGAAGCCTCCATTTCAAATATTGGTGGTTCTGGAATCTTTGTGTGCGTAAATGGCGACAAAACTCCTAAAGTTAATTCTCTCGTGACATGTGAATTCGTAAGCTTATTTAAATCAGCACGAATTGAATGTTTAGGAACTGTTAAATGGGTCCGTACTAAGAGTTCCGGGAACCTCCCGTCAGGTTTTGGACTAGAAATAAACAGTTTTCTTGGTAAGTCAAAGACTGCGTTTATTGAGCTTTTAAACATGATCAAAACCACAACTGCGCCAAGTAGCTCCAAGTGATTAAAGAAATGGGCAAAACTTCTCATTCAGTTTATTACCAACGTCTGCTCCTCCTAGGGGCGGTGCTTTATCCTATGTGGTGGATTTTGTTTAAGTTGAGTAATCCTCTTACTCTGGACTCTTTGATGTTGAGGGTTCCTGTAGGGATAATACTTTTGTTGGCCGCAGTCTCAACTAGATTTTTCTCATACAAAGAACGATTCATAGAAGATGTTTTTCTGATGTGTGCCTTACTCATGACCCTGAATTACTTCTATATCACTTATGTGTGCGGTATGGATGAAAGCCACTTGTATTGCACCAATGTCTTGATTGCCGCTATTATTGTCAGCTTGGATTCCATGCGCGGACTTGTAGTTTACTCAGTAGTCTGTCTGATAACAGGAACTCTGTTACCTATGTTTGCTACCCAACATTTCTCTAAATTAATATATTTAGGTGGGCTTTATACCACCATTTCAGTTCTATATTTTCCACTCATGGGTAGAATTAAAAACTTAAAACTTCTCACCGCCATTCAAAAAAGACTCACCGATGCTCAAAGCATGGCACATATAGGAAATTTTGAATATAATGTAAAAACGAAGGAAATTTATTCCTCTCAAGAATCGTTAAGACTTATGGGGATCATTGGGGACGAGCACACCAATATTTTTCAACACGACGAAGTGTCTGCAGCAATAGATTATTTTGCGAATTCTGAAAACAAAGAATCCGAATACAAAATTTTTAAAACAGTATTGACTGCGGCCGGAGCCGAGCGCCAACTTCATTTTCATTTTTATTGTGAAAATGATTTGGAAGGCCATCTTCTTACATTAAAATGCCTTATATCAGACATCACAGAAACTGTTAAAGCAGAGAAATTATTAGCCCTTCAGCAAGAGAAATTATTTAATTCATCCAAAATGACTGCATTGGGAGAAATGGCGGGGGGCATAGCCCATGAAATCAATAATCCACTGGCCGTTATTCATGGCCGTGCGGGGCAACTTAAAGAAATGGCCCAACAAGGAGATATCTCAAAAGAAACAGTCGTGAAGTTTGCGGAGAAAATAGAAATTACAGCCACAAGAATTGCTAAAATAGTAAAATCTCTTAGAACATTTGCAAGAGATGGGGATGATGACTATTTTCATAGCGCCCCTCTTAAAACTATTGTCTCCGACACATTAGAACTTTGCCAAGAAAGATTTAGAAACCATAATATTCAGTTACTTATTTCTGATATTCCTCCCCATTTAGCCGTCGAATGTAAAAGCGTGCAGATCAGCCAAGTTCTCATTAACCTTCTTAGTAATGCCCATGACGCCGTTGAAGGAGTTTCTGACAAATGGGTTAGATTGGATGTGTTTGAGGAACAAGCGAGGGTGGAACTACACGTCCAAGATAGCGGGCCGGGCATTCCTGCGAATTTGAGAGATAAACTTTTTCAACCCTTTTATACGTCTAAGGAAGTTGGAAAGGGGATAGGCATGGGGCTGACTGTATGCAAAGGTCTCGTGGAGGGGCATGGCGGGACATTAAATGTAGATTTGTCAGGTCCAAATACAAAGTTTGTGGTTTCAATTCCAAAAACTCAAAAGAAGGCTTCTTAATTAGGATTTTTCTGTTTCGTAATATCAAGAAGCTTCATCTGCAATTGTCTCCGATTAAAAACTGCGAATTTTTTTAAAAAATGACTTACATGATACTTTACTCCCTGCTCCGATAAATGAACTGTTTCAGCAATATTTTTATTCCTTTCTCCTCTAAAAAGTAAATTCAAGATCTCCATTTCTTTTGCCGTAAAACCATACGGCTGTAACTTTTCTGCAAATTCATTAAAGTAGCGTGTGCCCATACCCTTGATTACATCATAGGCCTGAGCTGGGTGGTTGACATTCTCAATGAAATCCATTGTGTAAAAACATATATTCTGATTTCCCACCATATTAAAGAAAACCGTTTTGGCACTGGATTGCCTTCCCGCAATCATACGGGCAAAAACAGCATCTCCAAGTTGGCAATAATTTTTTTCGCAGAAAATGTAGTTGATGGGAGGAGAATCCAAAGCAATTGCAATATTGGCAGCAGTCCCCTCGCTGGTAATCAGCGAGATATTATATCCACCCTCGCTTAGACTTCTGCTCAATATTTTACCTATAAAGTGCCCCCTAGTAAAGATGAGAGCTCTTAGTCCAATGTTTTCATTCATTAAACCATTATAAACAATATTTATTTTTAAACAATTTCTATTTAAATCTGCGGTGACTTAAAATTATCTAAAAGCTTCTTTAAAAACGCTTTATTATTGGGATTACGGCCTAGAAATCCCTTAATGAGCTTATCCGCTTCGGCTGTGTCTCCTTTTTCAAGAATCCAGTGCCGATATTTCTCACCAATTTTTGCGCTTAATAGCCCATCCTTCTCAAAAAGAGTAAACATATCGTCTGCATAGACCTCAGACCAGAGGTATCCATAGTATCCTGCGTCGTATCCCATAAGATGGGTAAACGTTGCGGGAAAGTGAGTATTAGGAAGAGGGTCTATGCCGGTCAACTCTTTGTACAGTTTTTTATAGAGTCCGGTGGGATCGGAGATCGGAGTTTTTGACATATGTAGTGTCATATCAAAAATTCCAAACAACAGTTGCCTCGTGTAGAAGGTCCCCTTGTTGAAATTTCTTGTCTCTATAAGTTTGTCCGCAATTGAATCTGGCAGCTTTTCATCAAGATTTTTAAAGTGCCCTGAAACAGACTTCAAAATGTCTTTATCCCAAACCCAATTTTCTAACATTTGAGAGGGTGCTTCAACAAAGTCTCTGGCCACTCTTGATCCCGCAAGACTTCCATAATTTGCCTTTGTCAAAGTCTGATGCATGATGTGCCCAAATTCATGAAACAGTGTTTCTACTTGCTCATGATTTAAAAGTGATGGACGTCCGTTAGCGGGCGGTTCAAAATTAGCCACAATAGCAGAAACTGGCTTTCTATATGCTCCATCAACGTTGCGACCAGATAAAATAGAGAACGCTGCAAAATGATTATATTTCCCGTCTCTCGGATAAAAATCCGCATAGAAATGACCCACCAAAGTTCCATCGGCGGTGTTCTTCACCTCATAAAGCTTAACGTCTGTAGACCAAACACCAGCTCCCGGAATTTCAACAAATTTTACGCCAAGAAGAGTGGAATAGATCTCAAACATCTTAGCCACCACATGATCCGCAGGGAAATACTCGCGGATAACTTCATCATCAAGAGAATAATATTTTTTCTTAATTTGATATTCTAGATAACGAATATCCCACGGATTCAAATGAGTTGCGCTGGGGTCCAAAGTTTTTTTATACTTTAACATCATCTGAGCGTCTTGACGGTTTCTTTTAGCAAGTTTTGATTTAAGTCCCTCTAAAAAATCGTCGGCAGTTTTGGCGTTTTTCGCCATACGATCCTCGGTTTTATAATCAGCCCAGGTTTTATAATATAGTTTTTTAGCAATTTGTTGTCTCAGAGAAATAATTTCAACTAGTAATTTTGTATTTTCCTCGGCTGCTATGTTCTCAAATGCCGTTAACATTTTTTTTCTTGTGTCAGCAGATTCAGAGTTTTCCATAATCATGGGGTAGTTAGCTTTATTAGCCTTAACCTTATAATTCCCAGCAGCTGACTTTTCTAATCTATCTAAAAACGTTTGGGGAACACCTTTAAGTTCTTCCCGGGTAAATTCCAATTCAGGGGTCTTTTCTTTGGCGTTATCCGAAAACTGGCTGGTGAGTTTCCCCAATTTTTGCTGAAGGTCTTTCACCACTTGAAGTTCATTATCGGGAAGAAATAGTCCATTTCTCTTAAATCCCTTTATGGTTTCCTCCACAAGCCTCGCATCTTCCGAATTTAGAGACTTCTTAGGAATATTTTTTTCCGCTGCGATGAGAGCATTGTAAATGTCGCGCCTTGTTCCCAAATTCACAGAATAATCAGACAAAGTCATTTCACTCTTAAGAGCTTCTTCTCTCATAGGTTTTGAGGTGGACACATCATTCATGAAGGTAAGTCTATTTGTTGCATCGTCAAAATCTGTGAAGGCATTGTCAAATGCAGCAAATGTGTTCTGAAAATTCTTTTCTTTGTCAGGTACGGATAAAATCCCAGTGATTTTTCCTTCCAGTATTTTTATTTCTCCGTCAGTTAAACGAGCTATCTCCCCTGGACTATAATCATATCTAATCAAAGAGCCTCCTGTTACGGGTACGGTTTCTTTTTTTATTTCTTTGCTACAACCACACAACACGGCGAAGGACAAAAATGTGAATGCAATTCTTTTCATGAATTTCTCCTGTGGCTTATAACTGTGACAGTAACTAGCTACCTTGACAAGTCCCTCCGTAGATTTTAGTGTGCAACCTATGAAAACGAATTTTAATCCCAGCGGACCCGCGTCCAAATCCACCGGAATTTTTGGCCTTCCCCATACTGAAGTCCAATCCCAACTGGTTTTGTTGCCCGTCCCTTGGGAAGCAACGACTTCCTATGGGGGTGGCACCTCTAAGGGGCCCCGCGCCATTCTAGAGGCCAGCCGTCAAATTGATTTATTTGATTTAGAATTGGGAAATTTTTATGAGTCTGGGATTTTCATGGGAAAAATCCCCCCTCAGATTGTCAAGCTTAACGGATCTGCTAAAAAGGATGCTCAAAGCATTATTAAATCCGGTGGTGTCGCCAAATCACCTGCACAAATGAAACAACTAAAGCGGGTCAACGATGCAAGTTTAGCGGTAAATAAATATGTGTACGATGAAACAAGACGCCTCCTTAATTTAAATAAAACTGTGGGGTTGGTGGGCGGAGACCACTCCGCACCCTATGGCTGTATTCAAGCCCATCTGGAAAAATTCCCAGAGATGGGTATTTTGCATATTGATGCCCATGCCGACTTAAGAAATGCATATGAGGGTTTTGTAGATTCCCACGCTTCTATCATGTTCAACGTCATACTGAAGACGCGGTTAAAAAAATTGGTTCAGGTGGGAATCAGAGACTTCTGCGAAGAAGAATTTCAATTGATCAAACATGAGGAAAATAAAATCAAAACGTTTTTTGACGAGGAATTGGCTCAGAAAAAACATGCCGGCACTCCATGGACTGCCGTTTGTTCTGAAATTATAAGAGAGCTTCCAAAAGAGGTGTATGTTTCTTTTGATATTGATGGGCTTAATCCAAAATTATGCCCCAATACTGGAACACCGGTTCCTGGTGGACTAGAATTTCAGGAGGCTCTAACTCTCATAAAACAGTTGGTGAAATCCGGAAAAAAAATAATCGGCTTTGATTTAAATGAAGTATCCCCTGGCAAAGCTGGAGATGAATGGGATGCTAACGTGGGAGCTAGACTATTATTTAAGATCTGCGGTTGGACGTTACGCTCTCAAGTTACTCTTTAATAAAAATAGGGTGAGACGAGCGCCATTAGTTTTGTAATATAAATCGCGAATACTCCAAAGACCGGAATTAAAAACCACGCCGGTGGTTTTTTCCAAATCAATAAAATCGTGCCGGATAAAAACAATGCTAAGGCCACAGGACTTTTCAAATTTATATACATAAGTCTTGCCGTTACCGCAAACATGGCCCCCACTACTGCCGGAATAACAAACCGATAAAAATTCCTCATTCTAATAGACCCGCCCCATTTTTTTTCCACGAACGGTAAAACAAAAAGGCTCACAAAAAAACCTGGTAAAAAAATGCACACAGTGGCTACAACGGCTCCAAGTAAACCCAAGATTTTAAAACCGATCCAAGTCACCGTGATGATAACGGGTCCCGGAGTTATTTGACCTAACGCCAAAGCCTGCAAAAACTCTCCATGGCTAAGCCAATGATATTTTTCTACAACATCTCCCTCTAACAAGGGAACGATGGCCAGGCCCGTTCCAAAGGTGAGAAGGGCGCCTTTTAGGCAAATGAGGATAAGAAGAATGGCAGCACCCTCTCGCAGCAAGTTCGGCCGGAGTCTGCCCAATATAATTCCCATTAAACCAAAA
>JBBQPV010000114.1:0-6475 GCA_038216925.1 Bdellovibrionia bacterium | reverse complement strand
TAAAAACCGGTGCCGCGACTTGCGCTCCATAATAATTCTTCTTCGGATTATCCACAACGACGTAAATTGTAAACTGTGGTTGGTTTGCAGGCACAAATCCCGCAAAGCTTGAGAGATATGCCCCCTTCATATACCCTTTCCCATTTGGATCAACTTTTTGTGCCGTCCCAGTCTTTCCGGCTACAGGATATCCATCAACTCTGGCTAAAGTACCTGTCCCACCATCTTGAGTTGCACCGGACAACATCAAAGTTAAAGTGGAGGATTCTTTGGCAGATAGTACTGTCTTTAAGACCTGAGGAGAATTCTCCAATACAGGATTATTCTGACTATCTATAATTTTTTTTATTAATAGGGGCCGCATCATCTTCCCACCATTTGCTATGGTGGAATAGGCGTTTGCAATTTGAAGGGCGGTTACCCCAATTCCATGGCCAAATGAAACGTTACTTAAAAGATGTTCATTCCAACTTCCCCTATTAACAATTCCGTAACCTTCTCCAGGAAATTCAATTCCCGTTGGCTTTCCAAATCCAAAATCCTCAATCATTTTTTTAAATCTATCTTCACCAACGTCAAACGCAACCTTGGTGCTCCCAATATTTGATGAAACCTCAATAATTTGAGCAAGAGTCAGACTGCCAAATTTATGAGCATTATCTGCTTCATGGATTGTTCTTTTCCCGATCTTAAACTTTCCATTTTCACAAAAATATTTAGTGTTTGGATGAATCCGTCCCGTGCGCAGTGCCGCCGCTGCAGTGACTATCTTAAATGTAGACCCTGGTTCAAATATTGCGGAGACAACATTGTTTCTGCGGCTCTCTGGATTTGATTTGGAACCCATAGTGGGATCATAAGAGGGATAGCTTGCCATGGCTAAAATTTCCCCAGACTGGGGATCCATAATGACTCCCATGGCTTTGTCTGCCCGTTGCTCCAAATAGACTTCTTGGAGCTGACGCTCTAGTTCGTATTGCAATTCCTTATCTAGAGTACTTTCAATGGTTGCACCGTCATTAGATGTTTCAAATATTTGTCCGCTGACAAGTAGAGGGCGTCCATGGGCATCTCGTTTAGATAAAATAGATACTTTTTCTCCTCTTAATTCCGGATCATACTTTTTTTCAAGGCCTTCTAATCCGTTTCCGTCTATACCCACAAATCCTAAAACTTGAGAGGCAGTGTTTTGGTTAGCATAACTCCTCTTCCCTTCTTCTACAAAAACCAGCGCCGGTTCTTTTAATTCTTTAACTCTTTCCATCAGATCCGGTTCCATCTGCCTCTTCAGCCAGACAAATCTTCTTTCCTGAGATAGTTTATCAAAAATCTCTTTAAAACTTGTGCCCAGAATTTTTGAAAGTTTACGTGATAAATTTTTAGGCTTTGTAACAAGGGAAGGGTCTGCGTAAAGAGAATAAGAAATGGTACTTGACGCTAACTCTTCCCCGTTTCTGTCCAGGATTTTTCCTCTTTGGGGGAGAAGAGAGATTTTTGAGGTGTATTGGCTTTTTTGAAGACGAGCCAAATTTTGATGAGGGATCATCTGCAGATAAAAAACTCGGACTAAGCCGAGGGTAAAAAGAATCGAAATGAATACGAACAAAATAATAATTCTTGATTTCATTGTCTGACTGCAAACTCTCCGGTCCCAGCCATCATGACCACTTGATTTTTTTGTGCCCGGCTAAGCGCTAATTTAGTTGTTCCTATTTTATCTAGTCTGGACGGTCTAGTCAGCTTAGCATATTTTAATTCTAAACGAGATTTTTCCGAGGTTGCAATTTTATGAATGTGGCCCAGGCGTAAAATATCATAGCCCTCACGCACCACTTCCATTTTTATAAATACGCACGCTAGTCCTACAAGAACTAAAATCATCACAGATATAAATGGCGCGCAACCTTTTCGAACCTGCTCTGTCATATTGGATCCCCCATTTGAAAAATTCTTAGTTTAGCGCTACGAGCTCTAGGATTTCTCTCCAGCTCCCCGTCTGACGCCGTGATTACTTTTTTATTAATAATTATTCCGGATTTTTTATTCATCAGCTTAAAAGAATTCTTAACTATTCTATCCTCACTGCTGTGAAAGCTGATAACGCACAATCTCGCGCCTGCCTCCATGTTTTTTGGGAGACCAGTCAGAAAATCTCCTAGCCCTTCTAGCTCGCCATTTACAGTTAATCTTAATGCCATAAAATAACTGGTGGCAGGGTGTGTCTTTCCACGGGACCGGCCATCCACTCTCTCTATGAGTGAAGCCAGCTGCCGTGTGGACTTAAATGGTGTTTCCACACGATCATGAATTATTGCTCTCACCACCCTATTTGGTTTTCTGATTTCTCCCACATGAAAAAATAAATCAGACAAATCTTTTTCAGAATAACCATTAATAATTTCTTGCGCTGTGAGAGGATCATCTTTGTTCATTCTCATATCTAATGGACCGTCATGCATAAAACTAAATCCCCGTGCTCCCACATCAAATTGCGGGGAACTCACTCCCAGGTCAAAAAGGGCTCCGTCAAATATTCCCAAATTGTGACGATCAAGATTTTTAAAATCATCATGAATAATATTTAGTCTTACCCCGCACAAATCTTTGTATGTCTCCTTAGCAAACTCCACAGCACTTTGGTCTTTGTCAAAGGCGACTATCTCTGAAGTTGGAAAAGTTTTTAAAAGCTCAATAGAGTGGCCACCTCTTCCAAAAGTTCCGTCTAAAATACGTAACGGCGCTTTGGGTTGCTTCATGAATGCGTCCGTAACTTCTGTAAGGAGTACCGGCAGGTGGAAATCACTCACTCTCAGAGTCCTCAAGTAAACTAAGGGCACTCATAGTGTCACCAAATCCATCGGCCAAAGATTCAAATAGTCCTTTCCAAGTTTCCGCTGCCCAAATTTCAAATTTATTGGAAAAGCCCACAACAATCACTTCAGATTGGATTTGCGCATAAGTTCTAAGAGAGGGTGGAATCAAGAGCCGTCCCTGACTATCGGACTCTAAGTTATGCCCACCTGATAGGTAAAATCTTTGGAAATTTTGTACCTCGACTTTAAGCTGTGGCAATCGGGCGATTCTGTTTTCTAATTTTTTCCACTGAAGAATAGGGAAAACATCTAGACATTTTTTTCCCTGGTATTGGCTATTGGTGATAACCATGCGAGAATCATTAATAGCAGAAAGAATTTCTCTAAATTCGGATGGAAGTGTGAGTCTGAATTTGGGGTCGACTTTCAACTCAAAGCGACCTCGGAACTGCTGGCTTGTCATTCTGACCTCTACGTAGAAAGCCCATCCGTGGGCTTAACAAGTGGAGCAAAGCGCACGATGCCTGACAGTACCACTTTCTGCCACTTTGCCCCACTTAGTTCCACTTTACCGGTTCTTGCGCTGCGACGTCAAGCATTCATTTTTGGTAAGTTCAATTAAACTTTGTGCTAGAATTATAGACTGAATGATTAAATGTCCTCGATGTGGGTTTGAACAACCAGTAGACACATTTTGCGCCAGTTGCGGCGTGAACATGCAGACCTATAAAAGTAAACTTTCTGGACCAAAGCCCATGATCATCGGCCTAGTGGCGGCAGGTATTGCACTAGTCGTATTTGTGGCCTTTAAAATTTCCAGGTCCACTGAAAGTTTAGAAAAATCTGCCTCTCTGAGTGGAAAAATTTTTGACGACTTCAATAAAGAATTGGATTCCAGTCCTCCGCCAGTGACGGCTGCGGTGGCTCAAGGGCCACCGGTGGAAGCAAGGGTTAGCCGCCCCGCTGTGCAAGCTAAAAGTGTTCAAACTAAACCCAATCCTGCAACTATCGCTGCGGAGATTTCTCAGCCAACTGCTGTGCCCACGGCCACTCCGGCGGAACACATGACCAATCAACTTACCATGGCCTTTGCGTTAGCCTCCAAGGAAACAACGGAAAAATTATCTCTTCCAGTTGGTAGAGTGGGCGCCAACATTATTCCTAAAATAAAATATGAAGCAGCTATAAAAGAAGCGGGATTTCAAAATCTCAGTTCTGAGACTCAAGCCTTAAATCCTTCTCAACCGGTTAAATTTTCTCAAGGAACTCAAGAGCCTCGAACTCGAGAAAATATTGGTTTTAACATAGATGTTACACTTGTAAGATTACTGGATACCTCTGCGGACTATAAGATTCAAATAAAGCGCTCTTTGCCAGATGTCTCCCCACTGGGAGAAATTAGAATTACTTCCCAAGACTTTTTAGAAAACGTAACTCTGTCAATGGGAAACGTTTATGGTATCTCAGGCATGCTACCTAGAAAAACCGTATTGCAAAATGAAGCCCCTCTGTACCAGACAAATATCCTTAGGGCCATGCTAGAAACGGCTTTCCAGAGTTCTGACGAAGAATTTATCATTTTCATTGTTCCTTAAAAAAAAAGAAAATGGAGTGTTTACATTTCCACCGCCATTTAATAAATTGGACTTCAGTTCAGGGGGAAATGGATGAGAGATTTTATCACACCACCAGGCCGAGGCGCAGGGTGGATAGAAGTAGTTGTGGGAAGCATGTTCAGTGGTAAAACTGAGGAGCTCATCCGCAGAATTAAGCGGGCTGAAATCGCAAAACAAAAAATCCAAGTCTTTAAACCAAAAATAGACAATCGATACAGTTCTGAAGAAGTGGCCTCCCATTCAGATCAAAGGGCCAAATCCAAAGTGATTGATACTGCAAAAGACATTTTAAGTTTACTTGATGACAACACCAGAGTGGTGGCCATTGATGAAGGTCAGTTTTTTGATGCAAGCCTTGTGGATGTTTGTCAAAAACTAGCTAACCGAGGCATGCGAGTCATCGTTGCCGGCCTTGATACGGACTGGAGGGGTCTACCCTTTGAACCCATGCCTCAACTGATGGCCATCGCTGAAATCGTATTAAAGTGCAATGCAATCTGCGCGGTGTGCGGAGGAATGGCATCCAGGACCCAGAGATTAAATAGCTCCACTGCACGAGTGGTTGTGGGCGCGAGCAATGTCTATGAAGCCAGATGCAGAGGTTGCTTTGATCCCAGCCTTGGGGAAGAGCTGAAAAAAAAAGACTCGACAAAAAATAAGTCTCGCGTCAATCATGCCTCTCTATGATTTCTGAAATTACCCATCGGTATGGCAAACAAGTTCATATTATTGATGACAAGTGTCTAAACACTTTTCTGACTCAACTTTGCTTAGCTGAAACTAAACAACCACTGATTAACGAGCTCGTGATTAGACTTTACACTTCTCTTATGGAAAAAATTCTAGATTTGGAATTTCCCTCGGAAAAAATAAGCGTAGCGACCAGAATGAGTTCCATTCATCCAGAGTCAAAACTTTCTACACATATTTTAAACAGACAACAAAAAGCAGTGGCGGTGAATTTAGCTAGAGCCGGGACGTTGCCAAGTCATGTTTGTTACACTTTTATGAACTATGTTCTTAACCCAGATTTAGTGAGGCAAGACCATATTGCCGCGGCAAGAAAAACCAATGAACAAAATCAAGTTATTGGTACCGTATTTTCAGGATCTAAAATTGGCGGAGACGTGAACGGAGCCGTAGTGATCTTTCCCGATCCCATGGGAGCAACAGGAGGAACAATTGTTTCCGCCCTTGATCATTACAAAAAAACTGTGGGTGGAAAAGCTCAGAAATTTATTGCCATTCACCTCATCATCACTCCTGAATATCTTAAACGAGTCTTGGCCGCCCACCCGGATCTTGTCGTATACACGTTAAGGGTGGACCGGGGAATGTCCAAACAAGAAATTTTGAAACTAGAACTGGGTGAAAATTGGGACCAAGAAAAAGGTTTAGACAGCACACACTACATTGTCCCCGGAGCAGGTGGCGTTGGAGAACTTTTAAATAACTCGTTTGTTTAGGAATAATTTGAAATTATTAATTAATAAATCAGAGATTCAGTCTCGGATTAGTGAACTAGCTAAAACTTTGAACAAATCCCTTGTAGGATCAGACGTGCTCTTTGTTGGCGTACTCCATGACAGCTTCATTTTTTATGCGGATCTTATTCGTCAGATTGAAATGGATGTAAAGTGTGAATTTATTGTTGATACGAGATTAGATGAGATTCCGTTTGACGTTTCTGGAAAAACTACCGTGATGGTTTTTGGGAGCGCCCCTTCCGCGCCTGTGGTCAAACAACTTAGAGAAATTTTGAACATCAAGGGAGCCCGTAATAGTCTCATTTATAGTTTTATGTCAGGCTCTGATTCAACTCCTTCCCTAAATGGCTGTGCTGTTGAAAACTCACAGAATGTCATTGGTTACGGGATTGGGCCAGAAGATCATCAGAAAAAGTACTCTGAAAACGTCTATTTTCTTTGAGACAAAACCTTTTCTAATTCTTTATGAATGAGAGTTTTAATCCTGGAAAGCTCGTCGGAATCTTCTGATTTTGAAGGAGTGGAATTTACAGAGGGAACTCGTTTACTCATTAAGTTA
>JBBQPV010000113.1:0-6493 GCA_038216925.1 Bdellovibrionia bacterium | reverse complement strand
GCCTGTAGTGTATTTCAAATATTTTTCTGCCCACGGTGCTTTGGTTGCGGCTCAGGTGTCACAACTTCCAATGGAACACATAAAAAACCTAGGCATAAATTTAACCTCCATGGAACCCAAAGAATTGCAGAGAGTTCTGGTAGAAGAGCCGCAAAAAATTCAGCAGCTCGGGGAACTCATGAGGGAAGTTTTCAAAGTGGAAAAATTCCATGCTATCCCGTTTAATTATCAAGGACAGCCTCAAGGAATTATTGTGATGTTTGACGATTTCTCCACAGACTCAGACAAGAGAGTTTTTGAGAGTTACACGAGAATTTCAACGGTGAGTTATGACAATGCGATGATGGCAAAACGTATTCATGAGATGGCCATCAAAGATCCCCTCACTGGACTTTATAATCGCCGCTATTTTAATGAAAAGCTTGATGAAGAATTGGTACGTTCAAGACGAACCCATCATCCGGTGTCCCTCATCTATTTGGACATTGATCATTTCAAAAAATACAACGATACCAATGGCCATCCTATGGGTGACGTTATAATTAAAACCGTTGCTCAAATTCTTCAGAAGACCAGTCGTAAAACAGACATTGTTGCAAGACTTGGTGGAGAGGAATTTGCTATTTTGTGTCCCCATACGCCCCGAGACGGATGTGCTATCAAGGCTGAAAAGGTAAGATTAACAGTCGAAGCGACGCAATTTCCCCACGGGGAGAAGCAGCCTTCGGGAAAACTGACTATCAGTTTGGGAGTGAGCGAATACCCTTCAGTGGCAACAAATGCCGAGAGTTTAGTTAGAACTTCCGACGATGCACTTTATAAAGTGAAACAAGGTGGCAGAAATAGAGTATGCATGGCTGAACCTCCAAAAGATTTCAAACCGGAATTTCAGCCTATCACCGAATTTCCAGAACCGTCTCGAGGACCAAAGGCTGGACCTGCTAAGGAAGCGGCTGGGGAAGCGGCTGGAGCTTCAAGCCCAAAAGATCCTGGTAAAAAAACAGGATAAGTTGGAGCCGATGACCAGAATTGAACCGGTAACCTACGCATTACGAATGCGTTGCTCTACCAATTGAGCTACATCGGCAAAATGACACTTACGTTTTTTAACAAAGCTCAAGGATGAGGTCAAAACAAATGCTGGGCCGTTACAGAAATAGTTTTGCAGAAATCAACCTACCGGCTCTCGAGCAAAACTTTCTCGCACTTAAAAAACAAGCAGGCGACTCTTCCCTAGCCCCTATGGTTAAAGCTGATGCCTATGGCCATGGTGATGTTCACGTTGCAAAAATTTGCGAACGTTTAGGCGCCCGTTATCTAGGTGTCGCTCTCATTGAGGAAGGCATCAAGCTGAGGCTGGCGGGCATCCAAATGCCAATCCTGTTATTTGGATTTTTCGACTCCATTGGGGCGGAAGCCATAGTTAAATATAGAATCACACCAGTCCTCAGTGATTTTGCCCAAATTGAAAGACTAAAGTCCGTGCTTCATGAGGGGGCGGCGTTCCCCGTCCATGCTAAATTTAATACCGGCATGCAGCGTCTTGGCTTTGAACCTGAAAGTGCTGGTGCGGTATCAGAAGAATTTTCATTGGAGAATTTTTTAAAACTAGAAGGTTTGTGCACTCACCTTATTTCAAGTGAGGATGCTGGGGTTAAAAATGGTAGATCCGACGAACAAGAAAAACTGTTTGCGGCTATCCAAAAAACACTACGTGCTAAAGTCCAGAGTCCGATTATTTCTCATGTCAGTAATTCCGCAGGAATATTGGCTAGAAGTCATTCCAAATATGAAGCTGTGAGGCCCGGACTCAGTCTCTATGGGGTCATTCCAAAAATGGAAGATAGCGCCAAGGAAAAATTTGCCGGTGGGTTTCAACCAGTGTTGTCACTACGAAGCCAAATTGTTCATCTTCACCAGGTTAAAAAGGGTGCTACAGTTTCTTATAGCGGAACTTGGACGGCGTTAAAAAATTCTCAAGTTGCAGTGATCCCTTTAGGATACGCGGACGGCATTCCTCGCGCGCTAAGTAATAAAGGAGAAGTCCTTATTCATGGACAGTTTTGTCCAATGATTGGGACGGTGTGCATGGATTATTTTATGGTGGATGTAACGGAATTAAAGGAACAGGCCGGCCTAGGTGATGAAGTGGTCATCATTGGAAAACAGAAAAAGAATTCCATTCATGCAGATCAATTGGCGGAAAAAGCAGGTACAATTGCATATGAAATTTTAACCGGCCTCCAAGCAAGAGTGCCAAGGATATTTATACACTAGATGATACAACAGCGACTCGAAAAGGTTCCTCAGGGCTGGACAATTCACCGCGGTGTGGAAAGCATCGGAAAAAAACTCATCTCTGGCGTTACAGAAATGGGAAAAATGTCCGTGTTTCTTTATGACGCTATGAGATGGTTACCAAGAAAACCTTATAGATTTAAAGAAATCATTGTTCAAATTGAATTTGTTGGAAATCAATCGGTTTTTATAATCGGTCTTGCTAGTCTATTTACCGGGATGGTTTTTGCTCTCCAAATTTACAGCGGCTTTCATATGGTTAAAAGTGAGGCCCTCGTTGGACCATCGGTGGCGTTGGCCATGTTCCGGGAGTTGGGCCCGGTGCTCACTGGACTCATTGTAGCGGGCCGAGCAGGTGCTGCTATTTCCGCTCAAATCGGGACTATGAGAGTCACAGAACAAATTGATGCCCTGGAGGTCATGGGCATAAACCCAAAACAATTTCTTGTTATGCCCCGGATTATTGCCAGCATAATTGCAATGCCTCTTCTGGTAGGAATTTTTGATTTTGTTGGAAATATTGGTGCCTACTTTGTGTCTGTAAAACTTCTTCAAATTGATGCTGCACTTTATTTGGCGAAGATTGGTGTGTTTGCGCGGCCCCGTGATGTTGCGCAAAGTTTAATTAAAGGGGCATTCTTTGGTTTAATTTTTTCTCTCATCGGAACGTATCGCGGATACAACACGGAGAACGGTGCCTTGGGAGTGGGGAAATCCACAAATGAGACTGTTGTTCTTTCCAGCATTCTCATTCTTGTGAGCGATTATTTTCTGTCAGCATTGATTAAGATGTTCATCTATGAAGGATTCTAATGGCAGACAATGAGCTTGCAGTAGAATTAGTTGATGTGGTGAAAAAATTTGGCGATGACGCCGACGTTTTAAAAGGAATTAATTTAAAAGTTCCTAAGGGCAAGATCACAGTCATCATAGGATTTTCTGGCGCCGGCAAATCCGTAATGATTAAGCATATCTTAGGACTTTTGAAACCAGACTCTGGTACAGTTAAAATTATGGGGCAGGATCTTTCTCAACTGAGCGAGGTTGAGCTTAATGAAATCAGAAAAAAATTCGGCATGCTCTTTCAATCAGCGGCGCTCTTTGATGATTTGACCACCTTGGAAAATGTATGCTTTCCAATCCATGAATTTAAAAGAAAATTGAAAAAAGCAGAAGTAGAAAAGTTAGCAATACAAAAGTTGAAGGTCGTTGGTCTAGAAGAGGCTCATTACAATAAGTATCCAGCCGCACTTTCCGGCGGAATGAAGAAGAGAGTAGGACTAGCCCGAGCCCTTGCGTTAGAGCCTGACATTCTTTTATACGACGAACCAACCACAGGTCTAGATCCAATTATCACAGAAGTAGTGGATAATTTAATAGTGGAAACCCATAAACATAGAGAAGGACTGACAAGCATTATCATTTCCCATGATCTACCTGCAGCATTTAAAATTGGTGATGAAATCGCTATGTTAGATGCGGGAAAGATTCGCCTGGCGGGCCCACCTAAGGTATTCTTAGAGAGTAAGGATCCATTCATCCAGAGATTTGTGTTCAAAGCTAAGGAAGCCACCGAATGAACGGCGCACCGGAGTTTAAAGTTGGATTATTTGTATTAGCCTGCATCGCTATTGTGGTTTTTCTTTCCTTTAAAGTGAATAACGATCCCAGCGTCGGCGGAAAAACTCAAAAGTTTAATCTTCTCTTACCTAATGCCAATGGCATTGTGAAAAACTCCCATGTCAAAATGGCGGGAATTCCAGTTGGGCTCATCAATAATATAACTTTAGATAATGGCACGGCAAAATTAGAACTAAAACTTCAAGGTGGGATTAAAGTAACCAAAAGTGCATCTGTAGAAATTAAACCCAATGGAATTCTGGGAGACAAATACATAGAAATCTCCCCTGGAGACCCTAAAGATGAAGCTCTCCCTGAAGGGGCAGCAATTACTCAATTTCATGACAACGGAGGCTTTGACGCCATTCTTAATCAAGTGGGCAAAATCGCTGGAGATGTCGGTGAGATCACCAGCAGTCTCAAAAAAGCCACCACTGGGGACGGCGATGATGACAGTCCTATTGGGAGAGTTCTTCATAACATAGAGGACCTCACCGCAGATCTACGAGAAATTTCAGACAACAAAAAAGATAAACTGCAAGAAACCATTGATCACATTCACAGTATTTCAAAAAACATAGATGAATTTGTGGGCGACGAGTCAGAAGATGGATTTAAAAAGAATTGGAAAAAAATGGCTAAGAGTTTAGGCCGCGTTGACGACATCCTGAAAAACGTGGATGAAGTGACAGCTAAAGTTAATCAAGGCCAGGGAACTTTGGGCAAACTAGTTAATGATGAAACCACTGTTGAAGAGCTTAATCACGCCATTGAAGGTGTGAATACGATGCTTGACGCTGGAAATAAAATTCAGCTGAGTTTAGATTATCACTCTGAAGTCATGGCGGGCCCACTAACAAAAAGTTACATTGGTATTAATGTTCAGCCTGGGCCGGACAGATTTTACATCGTTCAGTTAGTGGATGATCCTAAAGGATCCTTTGAGCGGAACGAGGCTCTGCAAACGGTAAACGGCGGGCCGGCAACGTTAACTAGTTCTCAGAATTTGTATCATAACAAGTTTAAGTTCTCCGCTGAGTTTGCAAAAACTTTCTATGACTTGACGGTGCGCGCCGGCGTCATAGAGAGCTCCGGCGGCGCCGGTGTTGACTACTCTTTATTTAAAAGAAAGCTTAAGCTTTCCGCGGAACTTTTTGGATTTAGCCGTATAGAAGGTGCTTATTTACGGCTCTACGCTAGATACAAATTCTATAGTGTGTTTTATGCCGCGGCTGGAGGGGATGATCTCCTTAATAATAGGTTGAACCCATTGACTGGGACATCAGCATCAGGTTTTATAGGGGCAGGTCTAGATTTTACCAATGATGACCTGAAACTATTACTGACAAAGGTTCCACTGTAATGTTCAAACGGGCACTTGTGAGCACATCATCAAAAACCCACCTAGTGGATTTTTTGAAGCCTCTTGTGGAATTAGGGTGCGAAATAGTCTCTACCGGAGGCACTTCAAAATTTCTCAGAGAAAATAATATAAAAGTGACTGAAGTTTCCGATGTCACGGGATTTCCGGAAATGATGGACGGACGTGTACGCACCCTCCATCCAAAAATCCACATGGGGTTACTGGCAAGAAGTTTTGTCCCAGAAGATTTTGAACTTCTAAAAAGCCACGGCGTAAAACCTTTTGATTTAGTAGTGGTTAATTTATATCCCTTTGCGGAAGCTGTAACCAAAGGTCTTAAAGACAGGGATCTCATTGAACAAATTGATATTGGTGGCCCAAGTCTTTTAAGAGCTGCGGCAAAAAGTTTTGAGCGCATTTCCGTTGTTTGCGACAGTTCTGACTACAAGGAAGTATTATCCAGAGTTAAAGAAAATAGAATTGATTTTGATTTTAATAAAAAATTGGCAGCAAAGGTTTTCCTCCATTGTTCCCAGTATGACAGCCTTATTGCTAAAACGTTGATCCATGACTTTACATTGGGAGAATTACCGGAAGTCGTAGAATTAAATTTGGAAAATAAAATGGCGTTAAGGTATGGAGAGAATCCGCACCAAAAGGCAGGATTCTATCGGGGTGGCAAAGATCATCCTCTTAGCTTGCACCATATTGAGCAGCATCAGGGAAAAGAGCTCTCATTTAATAATCTTTTAGATCTGGAAGCAGCCGTTGCCATGGTCTCGGAATTTAGGGAGGCCGCCTGTGCAATTATTAAACATAATTCCCCTTGCGGAGTGGCAGAAGCAGAAAATATTAATCTAGCGTATGACAGGGCCTATGAGAGCGATTCAGTTTCCGCGTTTGGTGGCATTGTAGCTCTAAACAGACCGGTGAATAGAAATCTTGCCCAGTCTTTAGTAACTTCTTTTTTAGAATGTGTCATTGCACCAAAGTTTGAAAAGGACGCCCTTGAAATATTGAGCGTGAAAAAAAACCTCAGAATTCTTTCATTAAAAAACCTTGACCGGGTCAGTGAAATTCAGCCCCTTGATATAAAGGTATTAAAAGGAGGCGCCTTAGTTCAAGAGGCCGACGGCCCCATATTTTGGGATGATGCTTGGAAATCAAAAGAAAAGATGAGTGACGGGATAAAACAAGATCTTGTTTTTGCGC
>JBBQPV010000112.1:0-6493 GCA_038216925.1 Bdellovibrionia bacterium | reverse complement strand
CGCTCAGAGCTTTCCAGTTCTGCAACTTTGATGCTGTAACTTCCGATGTCAATTCCTAAGATGCGCATCTGTAATTCCTTTTACATTTCCTCCCAAAAAACGATGGAAGGTGCGCCCTTCGGAATCGGTCTTGCCGATGGCGAAGGACTTGGCGTTGGTGACGCCTTTGGGGCAACTGTTGGTCCCGCTGAGGGTCCGGGAGATGCCGATGGCGTCGGAGTTGGTGTGGGCAACGCCGCTACTAGTTGTTCTTTTACTTTATCAAAGTCGTAGACAATCGCAAAGATCTCCCTCTGAGCTCGACCATGATTTCCTACAGATTTAATGCGAAAATTGAATTCCGAGTCAAAATAGAGAGGAATGGGCGGGGTTTTGTTAAATTTCTCTATATTAACTCCCTGAGCTCTCACAAAATTATTGAAATCGTCTGCTCCAGTGAACGGACCTAAGTCTGGATCACTACGGCGTTTAATTATTTCTGTCACGATTTTCTCATTTATCTGCGCATCAATACTTTGCAGAACTTCTTTACTGGCAAGATTTACGTTGATGCCTTTGAGCCCATAGAGCGTCACCCTTGGAGACAAGATATTAAAAATATCATCGGTCACACCGGCAATCATGTGAAGTTCTTGAAGAGTCTTCATTGACCTGTTAGGAGGCTTGGCCGAATCTTTACCAGAGTAAAGTCCCCCTTCATCACCACCATTGAGACTCTGTGAATCAGCATCCATCCAATCGGTGATATTATTTATTATTTCTTGGGGCTTAATAGAACGGTGATCACGGGCCCAATCATCATCTTCATTGAGGCGATTTTGCAAAAGTTGAACTAGCTGAGCGTTAGCAGCATCTCGTAAGGCCTTTGAGGGAGAAATAAGATCAGTGAGATCAATGCGGGATCCTTCCCCATCAATCACCGCGTTGAAACTTCCATCGATCGTACTTTTTGCTACAGCTTTTTTTAATTCTGATTTGGTGATGCTACTTGCATCCGGTGGCGCACTTGGTGGCCATACAAATGGAAAAGACCAAATCATGTCTAAAATAGTTTTTTCTTTCCCTAAACTAGACCCAAACTTTTGCGATGCTACTTTAAATATTTTTACCCGAAGTAAACTTAAATTCATTCCCGATTTTGCTAAATAATATGCTTTAAGCCTGTCTAATTGTGAAACCCCAATGGCCATTTCTACCTGGCTATTGTAACCAACCTCAACTGCAAGAAACGTCATGATGAGAACGGCAGAAAGGGCGACAAGAATGGCAATTCCTTTTTGATTTTTAAGAGGGGTGGTAGGGTCTAAGCTCATGGTTTTTTCACCGGTGTTGCCCCGGGTGTGGGAGTTGGTGTAGCAGATTCGTATTTGAAGGGCGCGTTGTTAGGCATGTGAAGGGCGATGATAGTTTTTATTTTGCTCGTCCTTCCATCTCTTTCTAAAACCATTTCCAATTCCACAGCAACTGGAAATTTACCTTTGATTTTGTCATCTGACCCCTCATCACTTTTCCATGCGTCAATCCAAGATTGGTCGGTTATCTCTTTTGCATCTTCAGGTAAATAGCGCAGCTTAAATGTCTTCACATTTTCAATCAAGACTGACTCTTTGCCGCCTTTTGTAACATCCCCATCAAGGTAATTGCTAACTCTTCTCATAAGAGTTTGGGACAACTTCTTATCTTTAAATGAACGCATATTCTTTAAATAATAACCTACTTTGATTTGATCGCTTGATTGAGAATCTCTGATTGTGCGCTCATTTCCTAAAGTAGTGAGGTAGAGTGAATCCTTGTCCCCAACAAAAGCGGTTAATTTATCCAGGGGAATTGGATTGGGAGTGGGGGTGGGGAGAGGCTGACCCTTGGCGTCCACCTGCACAAATGGATTTGGTTTTCCAGCCGTTGTGGCTTCAGATCCAATCTGTGTGGTGACAATTTCCAGAGGGTCACTCCAATGAAACGCTAGGTTAATATCTTTTGTCAGCACTGAAACTACTTCCCGCAACTGTGAATCATCATCTATTTCTTTTTCTACCTTTGCTTTAATTTTTATACTTCTCTGAATACTCACGCCGGTCATAGCCCCCATGAAGGCCAAAATTAAAATCGCAATCATGATTTCAATGAGGGTGAATCCCTTTTGATTAAATTCCAAGGGGCAGCTCACGATTGAAATCTACAAATAAAGTTGTAACTGTGTAACGTAAGGTTTTTTTACCGGGTTTATAAATAACCGTGACATTTACTTCTTTAATGGCTTTTTCAAAATATTCCGTCATGGTTTTAATTATCTTGTCTGTCAGTTGGTTTTCTTTTCCGCCTTTGGGCATGGGAAAAATATTTGGAAAGACAAATGCCTGGGATTTAATTTCCCAAGAATACTCTGGATATTCTTTCCCAAAGTCACCGTGTTCTTCTTCTTTAATTTCATCAGAGGTTTTGTCTTTATTTAAAAGTTCAAACTCAGTCACTTTTCTTTGAAGGAGCATTGTTACAATGCTGTACGTTCTGGCTTTTTTTATTCCTCTCAAACTCCCTCCCCAACTTTCCATAAGCACTGTCATGGAAAAGGCTAGGATCAAAAGGGCAATGAGAACTTCAATGAGAGTGAAGCCAGATTGGTTTTTCACTTATTTAAATCCTGTAGAGTGACTATTGACCCTTCAACGTCTGTTCTCCCTGTGAGAGGATTGATAATAAGAGAAATGTTTCTATCTTTTCCGTCAGTCAAATGAATGATGGACCTCTGAATAAGCCCTTGTGGAAAAAAGTGAATGTAAGCTTTTCCTTCCGTAATAGGTTTTTCAAAGTCCTCTATTTCAACGCTTGAAAATTTAACTCCTCTGGGCAAACTAATCGGACGCTTCATCACACTGGCATCGGCGGTGAATGGGGAGCTTTCTGCTTCCTTTTCCTTATCTTTTTTAGATTTGTATTTATCATCAGCGTCCATTTGAATTAGTTGGCCATGGGACGCACTTTCCACAAAAAACTGGGAGCCAGTTTTTTTTTCCGGATCTTCAAACTGAATGACTATTCTAAAAGTTTTATTTTTTAATTTAGCCGTATTGTGAAGTTGTTTTGTCAGCATCACCATATTCCGGGTGACTGTTTTAATGGGGGAACCAAATGATCTTGCTAATCGGGGAGCGCCGATGGCCACCACCAGGGCGATAATTGTGAGTACGATGAGAACTTCGATGAGGGTAAAACCTTGTCTATAGGTCGTCACTCGATATGTCTTTAGCTAATCCATCTCCACCCTCTTTGCCATCTTGGCCAAGGGATTTAACAGTGTATTTGGTGCCGTCGCTGGAATATATAAGTTCGTGGCCCCACGGATCTTTGGGCATTTTTTTAAGATAGGGCTCAGGTCCCCAATTTGCGCAGCTTCCAGGGGATTGCAAAAGAGCATTGAGGCCCTGCTCTGAACTGGGATATGCTCCGCAATCTAAATTATATTGATCAAGATTTTTTCCAACTTCAGCAATAAGAATTTTTGCTTGATTGACTCTAGCTTTATCAAATTGTTTTTTGACCTGAGTGATGATGACCGTTCCCATTGTAGCAATGATGACAAGAACAATCATGATTTCTATGAGAGTCATACCGGCTTCTGAGCGCAACTTCTTCATTTTACCTCCGAATAATATTGATAGATTATTTGACTGCAAAACGGAGAATTAATCAATGGTTAACGCTCTGCTCTAAGTTGGTACTGGGGGTCATGACTTTTAGGCATTCAACTTGCACTAGGATTTGCTTGTGCGTTTCCCTCTTCGCTTATTGCTTTTAACTATTTTTATTTCTTTTGGAGCTCAATTTTGGCTTTCACGGGCTGACGCGCATACGTCTTTCTATTGCATCGAACTCATAAAGACTTCGGGTTCTCCCAATGTAAATCAGATTCCTCGGAATGCAATGCAACTGATGGAAGCTTTTGGCAAAGGCCTGATTCCAGATCTCAGGGATCCAGATCAATACCGTGCGTTTCAGATCTATCTGCAGGTAAAGACTTCATACCCTGAAACACATATGCTTCAGAAAATGGAGCTACTTCCAGATCTTCTGGAGTTTCATCCAGATCTGAAGAAAATTCCATTTCGAGTAGTAAACGTGAGGTTCAGGCCATACTCATTTCCGTCTACTACCGCATTTTCTTCCATTCTCACCTCTTTTGTTTCTTTACGACGTAAACTGATTAATCCGTTTGAAGGACGAAGCATTTGGTCGGGAATTTTGGGCGGCGACGATGAAACTAGAGTCTTCTTTGAAAACCCTGAGTTGGCCCAGTGGTTTTCTCCGGAGGCAAAAGCAGTTGAAGGGAAAAATAAAGACCTGACCCTGGATCGCTATGTGTTCCTTGGAAAAAAACTTCAAGACCGAAACGTACCTCTGAAGATATTCGTAGATCTTACAAATGCATACGCCTTTGAAGATGGTAGAATAAAAATATTATTGAAAAGTCCAGATGGAATGCAGCAAGTTTCTGCCTTTAAAAGTCTACTGGCAAAGCGAGAAGAGTTCGTTGTTAAGATGGGCTTTGAAAGTTATCACCAGCTATTAAAACTAGCCGGTGTCTCGGGGGCCTCTGAAAGTCAATCTGAAGAAGTTCTTTTGAAAGTCGCAGAGGAGGCATTTGCCGAAGTTCAGAAGCAGCGCAAGCTTGGGGTCGAAAGATCCTTCAGCGTTCGACCTTTGAGTTTGGCTGAGGCGCCATTTCGCTCTTGTCTATCTGGAGACTGTGCAACCCGCGAGGCGTTCGGTATTGCCTTAGAGGACCGCCTAAATTTTTTTACTTTAACCGATGAGCAGGGCCGCTCCTCAGGACATATCGACGTCGTTCTTGGCACGTCAACAGACTCGGGAGGAATCCAACATCCAACTGCTATGCTTTCTCGCATTCAAAATGTGTCAGACAATGACTTGCCGCAAGCACTTGAGGCCGTTCGACAAACATTGGCCGAAAAAGCCTACACCCTTGCTATCCCTCCAGATTTTTACGGATCCAATGAGGGCAGTACCGTTTTCTTTGTCCGAACTCGCCTAGAAGGGTTTCTTCATCAAAAGAAAATATGGTCAAACTTTGTCGCTCATGATGGAAAGTCTTTTTCTCAATTGACCGAATTGGTGAGGGGGGATGTCAAGCCACTCTTGCCTCTGCATGACGGAGGAGAAACTTTTGTGTTAGGAGAGGCAACACCTGCGTGGAAGCTTCCGCCTGGAACAAAAATTGATCTCAGTACAATTGAAACCGATGCTTTTGGGTTAAAACAAGGCCCTCTTCGAGACCGCCTCCTCTACGTTGATCTCATCCCGCTCATGAAAAAAAACCAACTTAAAGAAGACCCTGATTATATTTCAACCACTGAAAAGTGGGTCAAAGATCCCCATCAACCCCTCATTCTTAAGATGCGAATATTTTCTGTTTGGCAAGCGCTTGGTCGGAAAGATCTTTTTCTACTGCATCGTGAAGTTCTAAATCAAAAGCAGCAAGTCGACCTTATTGACGAGCTCACTCAAGGAGAAAATTTTTCTAAAAATTTAAACATGAAGTTTAAACTTTTGGCGCCTGCCATACTTTTCGGAAAAACCTCTTATCCATTGGTTGAACGCCTTTTTGAGGCGCTTAGCTTTCAAAAACCTATTCGGAGAGAACAGCTTTTGGAAATTTTAAAGCTCGTCACCGGACCAAATGAAACGGGTCAAGAAAATATCTTGAAATATGTTGTAGCAAATTTTAACAGTGTCGAAATCGCACAAGTTCTTGCCTCGTTCAAACCATATATTGTTTCTGATCCTAAACGTTTTGCCACATCCCTTCACGCTTTGTCTCGCTGGAAAAAAGTGGCCCATACCGTTGACACTTTGCCGGCGCAAACTCCTGAACCTCGGTTTGACGAAATAGGCAAGCGGATAAGAAATCCGAAAACCGCACTTAGGGACGGAACTCTCGTGGCCATTTTGAATAAAACTAAAGAGGTGGTTTGGATTAGGAACCAACAGATTTTTAGGCGGATCAATCTTGCCAAAAATTTAGATAACTGCAATCTTGCCCGAGATTTTTATATCGATGAGAACGATACCGTCTTTGTTACTTCGGACAGTGGAATCCTCTTTCTTTTAAAAAATGGAGAGTTGCTTTCCAGTAAAAAAATCGGAGATGCGTATACTTGGGGTGTCTATGATCTTGCCGGCGGACAACAAGTTCTTGTTACAACAAACCGCCTGCATTTCTTGCATCATGGAGAATTCACTTATTTTTTACAGATGCCAGAATATATTAGAGGCCCATTTTTCAAAACCGGTCCCGGCGAATTCGTAGTTGCATCACAACAAGGCAAAATATTCTGGGTTAAAAACGGTCTTCAGACCAAAGTTGCCAAGGCGGATCCATTTGTGGTCGATATAGTGAGGCTCACTGACGGTACACTGGTGGTATCTTCTCAGACAGGTGTCACATGGTTTGAAAATGGCGTGCGCATTGCCCACC
>JBBQPV010000111.1:0-6501 GCA_038216925.1 Bdellovibrionia bacterium | reverse complement strand
ATCAAGTCATCAGAGAAGCAAAACGCGTTCTTGCGGAATACGTAAAACATGAGACATCTGTGGATGAAGCCGTCACCGCCAAAATAGCTTCTTTGAAAAAAGGGGTTTATGAAGGCACTCGCGAATATGACCTGATCTATAAAAAATATTATGATGAAGAAGTAAATAAGAAGACGGGCCGCAAATAGGCCTTGTATGGTAACGTATTGTAGTGTAGCGTCTAGGCATTACACGGCATAAGATCATACAGCTAAGACTATTAGACGACCAAATCAATTAATCGGGGGTATGAATCCGTGAATCGCTCAATTATCGCTCTAACCATCCTTCTAAGCTCATTCTCTGTAGTTGGCGCTGATCTTCAGTGGTCCGGAATATACCGCGCTGAGGGGATTTTCATCAAAAACCCTGGCCTCAATTCCGCGCAAGGATTAGAGAACAGTTATCTTCTTCACCATCTGGTTCTCTCTCCCAAAATCATAGCCATGGACGGACTAAATATTTATTCCAGGTTTGATTTATTTAATAATGCTCTAAACAACAATCAAGCGGGCCAGGTTTTTGGAAGTTACACGGGAAATACTGTTAACGGGACCACCGGGCAAGGAACTCCCCCTGCTGTTCTTACAAGAACTCAGCAATTTGAATCCGTAGCTGTGACGGAACTTTATATGAATTGGATCAATGAATTTGGTGCCCTAGTTGTCGGAAGAGTTCCATTTCAGTTTGGACTTGGGATGACTTACAATAAGGGCGGAAAACCGTTTGATCACCATCTCTCTACTAAAGACATGGTTGCCTACCGCATAGCGCTGGGAAATTTCTATATCATGCCCGCATACGGAAAAGTTAAAGAAGGCGTTCTCACAAATGAAGACGATATCAATGACTACATGGTCACACTGGAATACAAAAATCCTGAATCAGATTTAGAAATGGGCGTGGTTTATGACGTCAGAGTTGGCCCCCAAGATGCCAGTTCCCCTGCAAATGGTAATGACATTCCCGCAACCTATTTTGATCCTACAGCAACTGTGTCTACGGGTTTTAACGTTTACAACATGAATATTTTTATCAAAAAGAAGAGTGATAATTTTAATTTGGGTTTAGAAATTGGATTTATGAATGGTGACACCGGAGTTCGCACCGGTGCGGGACAAAAAGTAGAAATTGCAGGTTTTGGTGCCGCCGCGGAAGTTGGATATAAAACTGGCAATATCACTTTGGATTTAAGAGCTGGCCTAGCTAGCGGTGATGATCCCGACACACCTCGCTTTGAAGGATACTTTTTTAGCCCCAACTATGACGTGGCTATGATGATGTTCAATTACAATTTGGGTCAGCTGGATGTGCTCAGAAGTACTCTTGCTGGAACAAGAGCCGCACAAAATTCTACATCTAGCGCGGTGAATGCAGTTTCCGGTTTAGATAATGAAGTCATCAGTAATGCTATTTATTTTGCGCCCAGAATTAATTTATCTTTGGGTGAGCGTTATGACATTTTTGGAAATTTCTGCTACGGGATTTTGCAGAAGCCACCTGTGCCTACTGTGCAAGGTGCCGTGGGAACAGCTTTGGGATTTGAAGCAGATTTAGGATTTAAATATCACATTAACGACAAATTCACATGGGAGACTCAACTGGGATTTTTCTTTCCAGGCAATGCATTTGCGGGCACACCATCCAATGGATTTAAAACAGATTTAGCTTACGGAGCGACTTCGAAAGCTGCCATCAACTTTTGAACCAACACTGGTAACATCTTTAGTAACGCATCTTAGATTAAGACTTTGAACATCGGGAATGGCAGCGAGCAGGGCCCCTGGGGAAACCCAGGGGTTTTTATTTTGAGTTAAAAAAATCCCCTGATTTTCATCAGGGGAAGGGTAATCCCAGAAGGGGAGGTTAGGAGTTATCGCACGCCACCTTGCATACGACTTGTTAATAAACCATTATTATTTAAACCATTTGCCGCTAAGGGCTGACCGGTGATGTTTGCAGCTAAAGCTGTTCCACCAAGTCCAATTACCGCAGGATTTTGGGGGATACCGCTAGGTATAGACCCGTTCATTGATCCTCGCGTACTACCTAAGATTCTTGCCAGTTCCTCATCAGTAGCCAAATATTTAGAAACAGTGCTTCCGGTAGCTGACTCTGCAGCAGTGTTTCCATTATCCGTTACTGAGTATCCAAATTTACTTGATGCAGACCTAGATGCTTGTTTGATTCCGCGCTTAGGAGCGGAGGAAATATAAGTTCCTAATTCTTGAGATGCTACGCTTAAATCAGTTCCGTACATTTTGTATCCTGCGATGTCAGCAATTTGACCGTTCATTCCAGGAATCATGTTCTGAACTTCAGGATACTTAGCTTTCAATTCATTTACGCTAAATCCAGTGAGGTCAGCGGGACTGGACAGTTTACTTACAAATCCTACTTGAGTGATTGCAGAATCGGAAAGTTTCTTCATCATGGGAGCAGCGTTGGTCACCAAAGCATTTCTTTGCTTAGCTGCTTCTTCAAACTGTCCTGAGTCTGCAAGAGACTTAATGTACTCAATTTGCTTTTGGATGTCGTTTCTGCCATTTACATAGAGTGTGTTGGCCATTGTTGCTTGTGTGATCACGGCAAAGTTTCTCTTTGCAATGCTTACATCGCCTTCAAGTTTGATTGAGGCCATATCGGCAAACATTTTAACAAAGGGTGAGTTAGTTTTGCCGGCGAGAACATCTTTCTCATAAAATTTTGCAGCGGTGTCCAGCATGGTAAGTGCCTTGTCATGATCTTCATCTTTTGAGCTTTCAAGAAGGGCGGTGATTCTTGTGTCAAAACAAGATGCTCTTCCTTCTTGGGTATCAAATTTCTCACCGGACTCATTTACTTCACAGCTATCTTTTTTAGCTTGAAGGGCTTTTTCTTTTCTCTCAGCTCGTTTTTCTTCTGCAGTTCTTGTTTTTACAGTAGCTGCATTGATTTTGTCTGATTTCATTGCCACTCTTAATATGGCAATTGCAGACGCTTTCAATTGAGCTTCCTCAGATCCATTGGGATCTAAGTCTGAATGGTTGAAATTTAGGGGACGAGAAATTTTCTCACATGTAGCGCAACCCGCATCTTTTGCTTCTACGTAGTAACCTTCTTTATTAAGTTTAACTTCAAAATCAAGCTTTGCAATTGAGTCAGTGGACGTAGTGCCAGATAAGCGAACTTCATTTTCTTCGCTTCCTGTTTGTACTTTCTTTTCCTTAGCAGGTTCTTCTTTGGCTACTACCGATGTAGTTTCAGCTTTTGCCTTTTCCTTGCTGACAGTTTTCTTACCGAAGGCAGGGTTAGCCCTAGGTGTTACCTTAGCGTAAGCGGGGATAGAAGAATCTGCTGCTTTAGGAACTGGTGCTCCGTGAGCCGTTCCTAAGTAAGCCACCACAAATAAAAGTGTAAGAACTAATGTAATATAAACCTTTTTCATAACCTCTCCTTTTTAAGTACGCCAATCCCGGCGCTTTCATCATTCAAGTAATCCAAGAAACACGCCCAGTTGGCATAGAGAGGTAACTAGTGGAATGGTATGTGTATTTTCTTAAAAGCCCGAAAGGCTGTGCCATGGCTGATTCAGACGGGTAATTAACAGGTTGAAGAGGCGGGTAGAAAACGCCAGTCTTTTGAAGTCTTTAGGGGTGTAAAAGGTGTTGACAGGGGAAAGGCCCCTCAGCGACAACAAAGCCACACCATATGAGATTTGAATTCAAAACCAATGAACCTCATTCTTATTTTGCCCCCACTCCACAGGCGGATGTTCTTTGGGAGAGCTGGGTTTGGCAGATGCAGAACAGACTCAGTGAAGAAACAGAGTTCTCAAACCTATTTAAATTAAGCGCGGCGGAAGAAAAAGGCTTTAAACTCTCTCAAAGCGTTTTTAAAATCTCCGCCACCCCGTACTACTCAAGCCTTGCCGCCACTTCAGATCCAATAAGAAGGATTGTCTTGCCCACTGCTGCGGAGAAAATCAGCGAAGCTCAGGAAATGTTAGACCCCCTTGGGGAAGATGAAAATAGTCCTCACCCTAGATTAGTTCATCGGTATTCTGACCGAGTTTTGTTTTTGATAACCGACACGTGCAGCGTCTATTGCCGTTTTTGCACTAGAAAGAGATTTACCGGGCAAGACCAGGGATTTATAAATTCCAAAGAATATTCCTCTGCCCTTGATTACATTAAAAAGCATTCTGGAATCAGGGAGGTCATTTTTTCTGGCGGAGACCCTCTCACACTTTCAAATAAACTCATCGATAAAATTCTCACTGATGTCCGCGCCATTGACCATATAGAAATAATTCGTTTTGGTACAAGAATGCCGGTGGTTTGCCCAATGCGCATCGATAAGGAGCTGACGCAGATATTAAGAAAACATGCGCCGGTATTTATCATGAGTCATTTCAATCATCCCAAAGAATTAACTGCCGAGGCCGCACGGGCGCTGGGGGATTTGGTGGATAGTGGGATCCCCGTTTTTAATCAAAGCGTTTTATTAAACGGAGTGAACAATCACGTCAACATCATTCAAGCATTAAACCGTCGCCTTCTTTATCTTCGGGTAAAACCATATTACCTATTTCAGTGCGATCCCAGCGAAGGGACTGATCATCTGCGTACTACTATTGAAAGCAGTGAGGAAATATTAAAAGAGATGTGGGGTCATTTTTCAGGACTAGCCATGGGAAATTTTTCCGTTGATATTCCAGCGGGCGGCGGAAAAGCAACATTGGTTCCAGATTTTGTGGAAAAAAAATCTAAAACTTCACGGGACTACAAAGGTTGGGATGGAAAGCGTGGCACTTACGTGAACCCTGTAAGTGAAGTGGTTGTTCCGTCTGATGCTCTGGAATATGCACCGGAGTGGGAGGCATTAAAAAATTCTAAACTTTCTCAAACCGTGCGAATTTAACTACAAATTTCTTTAAAGAATTATTTGGAAACAAAATAGTGACCTTCTGATCTTCTCCGCGTCCTTCTAATTGATGAACTACCCCCACTCCAAAACTAGGATGGCGCACCCTCATTCCCTTTTTAAGACTGTTTCCCGATGGATCTTCATCACCAAAATCTTCATAAGACGGCATGACTGAAGGAGAATCCATATCAAACTTTGAAGGGGCAGAACTGTCTTGAGATGCGCCGGTGAATCGTCTCCACTGGGGAACAGCTATTCTAGAAAATTTCTGCACATACTGCTCAGGAATTTCGTTAAGGAAGCGACTAGGTGGATAGGTTTGCTCATTTCCCCAAACCTTTCTGGTCCTGGCGTGACTTAAATATAATTTTTGCCTTGCTCGAGTCATGCCCACGTAAAATAGTCTACGTTCCTCTTCCGATTCATCATTGGCTAAAGTGGAGTTGTCTCTACTGGATGGAAAAAGCCCCTCTTCCAAACCTACAATAAATACCACTGGGTACTCTAGCCCTTTGGATACGTGTAACGTCATGAGAGTCACGGCATCTTGGGAGTCACCCAATTTCCGATCGGTGTCCGTGATCAGGGCCACCTCTTCAAGAAATGCACTGAGGGTCCCCTCATCACCACGCTCTTTTTCAAATTCGGAAATGGCAGAATCAAGTTCTTCTAAGTTTTCAATACGTGAAAGAGCTTCCGGCGTGTCTTCTATTTTTAATTTTTGAACGTACTGAGTTGCATCTAATACGGCATGATATAATTCAGAGGTCTTCATGGATTTTGCTTTTTCAATGAGGTCTGTCATCAATTCTGTGAATCCAAGAATTTTTTGAGTGGCACCTCTATCTAAAACTTTTTCCTGTAAGGCGGGGATAACTGCTTCAAAAATACTCATGCTCCTGGAATCTGCATAATTTTCCAGTTTCTCTACGGTGGTTTTTCCAATTCCTCGGCCGGGAGAATTAATAATTCGTTTGAGACCAATATTATCTTTAGGGTTGAGGCTAAATTTAAGGTAACTGAGCATGTCTTTAATCTCAGCTCTGTCATAGAACTTTATTCCGCCGATGAGGCGATAAGGTATGCCTTGAGATCTAAGCTGATCCTCTAGCACACGGGACTGTGCGTTGGTGCGGTAAAAAACTGAAAATTCACTTAGCGGCCTATTTTCATCACGGGCAAGGGCGGCAATTTCTTTTATTACGTTTCTTGCCTCTTCAAATTCATTCACTTCTTCCCTGATATGAATGGGAGAACCGGCATCATTACTAGTCCAAAGGGTTTTGTCTTTTCTTTCCTGATTTCTTTTTATGACGTGAGTTGCGGCTTCAACTATATTTTTTGTGGATCGGTAATTTTCTTCTAGTTTAACAATTTTAGCCTCGGGAAAATCATGCTCAAAATTGAGGATATTGCTAATGTCTGCGCCTCGCCAAGAATAGATACTCTGATCTTCATCTCCAACAACGCAAATATTCTTATACTTAGAGGATAACATCTTTACTAAAACATACTGAACTCTATTGGTGTCTTGATATTCATCAACCATGATGT